>DRQV01000278.1 GCA_011371325.1 Thioploca sp. | reverse complement strand
TTAACTGAGTTTGCCCAATTTTCAGCCAATTTTGTTGTTTATTTTCATAATTTATTGCCTGTAATTTTTTGACCATTATTTGGATAGCAGCATAAATACCAGTAGCAGGTTTAAAATCAATATCAAGATTGCCACTTGCTACTTGTTCAGTAATTTTAGCAATTTCAATTGGTTCACCTCCTACTTGTAGTGTAATATTATAGCTTATATAAAAAGCTGCAATGATGGCAATAATCACTCCAAACAAAGTAGCAATGATCAATGTAATATTACTTCTATTAGCTGTAGTTTGGATAGTTTTAGTATCTAATATTATTTTGGTATGCAACATACCTTCAACTTCATCAGCTTCTGTAATAAATATATCAAAAATATTATCAAATTTATCATCTAATAATTGATCTTGCAATTCTTGCTGACCAAAATTATTCTGAAAACGTAATTGAGCTATTTCTCTAAATCTTATTAGATTATTTTTTATTGATAATAACTTAGCTTCTATAACATTATCATTTACCGGATAAAAAGTTCCTTTTGTATTTTTTCCACCAGAGATAATTGCATCTACATACCAAAGACTATCATCTAATAATTTCCAGACTTTTTCTATAACTTCTTTCTCTTCCGTCCCAACTATAATTTCTTCAAACCATAAATGAGCTGTTGTTACTGTTAATTTAATTTCCATAACAGCATCAAATAGAGGGACATTTTTAATTCCAACATCTTTACTTATAATATATAAACGATTAGTTTCAATAATTCCCAAGATACCAGAAATTACAATGATTATTACAATTGATAAAAATCCCAATAATAATTTAGTTTTAATTTTCATAATTTTATGATAGTCATACTTAAAATAGCATTTTCCAATTAAATAGATCAACATATGTAATTGATATTATTTAATTAAGAATTAAAGTAGAAGCTTGTAATATAGCTATAAGCAATCCGTCATTACTAGTATTAGGTGCTACTAATATTGGAGCTTGAATTCCCAATTGTCTGGCTTTTTTAGCTAAACGTTCACTTATTACTACCATAGGATTTTGCCGTATCCATACTGAATTCGGTAACATAGCTAATAAATTTTCCAATCCTTCTCCACTGGTAATTGTGGTTATATCAGCATAAATATTTTGGGGCGGAGTCGGAGGTTTTAGCCGTTTATACACAGAAATATATTGTACTTTAGCACTACGTTTACGTAAAGATTTTGCTAACAGTTCTCGACCACCTTCACCTCGAAAAATTACAATTTGTTTATTTATTATAGTTTGTAATTGTGGCATTGATAATAAGGCTTCACTATTGAATGGTGGAGCTGGACATAATGCAGTTAACCCTAATTTTTGTAAAGTTGCAGCAGTACTTTTACCTACTGCAAATAGTTGTAATTTTGTTGGTAATACTATATTTGCCAGTGTTTTTTCTACCGCATTACTGCTGATAAAAATTGCTATATCAAAATTGTTAAAATTATAATTTTGCCAATTATTATTACAATCAATAATCTGTATAACAGGTAATTTAACAGCTTCTCCACCCTGATATTCAATTAAGCTACATAATGATTCAGCTTGATGAACTGGTCTGGTTACTAGTATTTTAAGTTTATTTAATAACATAATTAGATGAAATCTTTAATTGGGAATGGTTAACAGTGAATTAATATAAAGTTAAAAACATTAGTGATTAACCATATTAACTAATTCATAATTAAAAAATTTCCAAATCAAGAAGAACTTGGTTCAAATAACTTTTATAAAAAACTATCCGAATCATTGAGAAATCAGTAGTGCTAACCTTCGTTTAGGAAAGATATCTATTAAATTTAAAATCTACTTGTTTAACTATCAATTTTTTTCCATTCTGGAACAATCTGTTGCATTATTTTGATAATATCATCTTCAGCATAATTATTACAGGCAATTGCTAATTTTTCTAAGATAGTGTGTTGTAAATTATTACTGCGATGATCAGCAAGTAGGATTTTATCATGGGTAGTTTTGCCAAGTTTCTCATCTGGATGAAACAATTCTTCATATAATTTTTCCCCAGGGCGTAAACCGGTATACACAATTTTTACTTCTTTATATTTACCTGATAAACGAATCATTTGTTCAGCTAAATATTTTATTTTGATTGGTTTACCCATATCTAAAACAAATATCTCTCCACCTTGCCCCATTGAACCAGCCTGTAAAATTAACTGACAAGCTTCTGGAATTGTCATAAAATAACGGCTTATTTCTGGATGAGTTACAGTAACCGGGCCACCTGTTGCAATTTGTTTATTAAATAAAGGCACTACACTACCAGCAGAACCTAATACGTTGCCAAATCGAACTGTGATAAAATGAGTTTTACTCTGATTATTCATTGTTTGACAAATTATTTCTGCTATCCGTTTGGTTACTCCCATAATATTGACCGGATTAACAGCTTTATCAGTAGAGATCATTACAAAAGCTTTACAACCTTGATTTACTACGGCTTTAGCTAATATTTGAGTGCCTAAAATATTATTATATACAGCTTCTCTAGCTTGGAATTGTAACATTGGAACATGCTTATAAGCAGCCGCATGGAATACTATATCTGGTTCATAACGTTGTAAAATATGTTGCATTGCAATAGCATCGGCAATATTTCCCAAACGAGCATGTAAGACTAAATCTGGAAACTCCTGTCGTAATTTCATTTCTACTTTATATAAATTAAATTCACATCGTTCCACAATCACTAAAGTGGTTGGAGTTAATTTAGCGATTTGCCGACATAATTCAGAACCAATTGAACCGCCTCCGCCTGTTACCATCACTACTTTAGCATGTAAACCAGCTTCTATAATTTGCCAATCTAGCTGAATTTTCTCTCTACCAAGTAAATCATCAATTGCTACTGCATGTAAATCATTAATATTTACCGATTGATTGATGACTCGATCTAATTTAGGCAAGGTTCTAACTGGTATGCTACATTGTTCACATAATTCCATAATTTTACGCATTTGTTCATCATTGGCAGATGGCATAGCTATTATGATTATATCAACTTCTATTGATTCAATAACTTCTGATAGTTTATCTATAGTTCCTAATACTGGGACACCTTGTACTTTGCTATCGTGTAAGCGTTTTTTGTCATCTAAAAATCCCACTGGCATATAACCGCTACCACGATTGCGTAACATATCGCGTACTAACATATCTCCAGAGCTACCAGCTCCTAAGACTAAAACTCGTTGCGGTTGACTGTTATCAGTTAATAAAAAATCGAACGAATGTTCATACCAAAGGCGGTATAATAGACGTGGCATGCCCAATAAAGATATTAATAGAAATGGATAAAATAATAGTGAGGAACGAGGGATTAATTCTAAACGATTGAAAAATACTAGGACTAATACAAGGATAAAAGTTCCAATAATTGAAGTTCGCAATATGGTTACTAGGTCTGGTAAACTAGCAAATCTCCAAACTCCTTTGTATAAACCACCGTACCATAACACTAAAGTTTGGGATATTATAGCTATTGGTAAAACTTGCCAAAAAACAACTGTAACATCAGGTTCTAAAGGTAAATCATAACGTAATATAATTGCTAAAGTCCAAGCTATAGCAACCATACAAATATCATGTATAATTATCGGGATTCGATGATAACTTAAATACAAACTAACCTCCGGTAATGTTCATATAACGCATGATTTGTGGTTCTTTATCTAACTCAAAATCATGACCTTTAGGTTTATAAGCTATTGCGTTTATGATAGTTTGTTTTAAAATTTCTAAATCGTTAGGATGTTGACGTATTACATCTCGTAAATTAACAGAATGCTCTTTACCTAAGCATAGTAATAAATGTCCATCTGTTGTTACTCGCACTCGATTACAGGTGTCGCAAAAATTATGACTATGTGGAGAGATAAATCCAATTTTAGTATTGGTCTGAGGAATACGGTAATATTTGGAAGGGCCAGTCGTAGTTTCTGTAGAAGCTATTAGATTATATGCTTGTCTTAAATCACTACGAATTTGATCACTGGAATAAAATGCTTCGGCTCGATTGTGACTACCAATGGTACCCAATGGCATTTCTTCAATAAAGCTAATATCTATGCTGTTTTCAATTGCAAATCTTACTAAATCAATCACTTCATCATGATTACGATTTTTTAAAATAACTGCATTTAGTTTAATTCCCTGAAAACCTGCTTTAATTGCTGATTCAATTCCTTGTAATACAATTTCGAGTTTATTTGCTCTAGTTATCTTTTGAAACCTATCTGGTTTTAAGGTATCAAGACTAATATTAATTCGTCTTAGCCCGGCATCTTTAAGTGGTTGTGCCATTTTAACCAGTTGTGTACCATTGGTCGTCAATACTAATTCTTCTAAACCAGTTAATTTTCCTAATTGTTGAAATAATCTTATTATATTTGTACGTACTAAAGGTTCTCCTCCTGTTAAACGTATTTTAGTTACTCCTAATTCCACGAATGCACGTCCTAACCATTCTAATTCTTCTAAAGTTAGTACTTGTGGGCGTGGCAAAAAAGTCATTTCTTCACCCATACAATAGACACAACGAAAGTCACAACGATCTGTAACTGATATGCGTACATAGGTTATTTTGCGATCAAAACGGTCTATTAATTGAAAGGACATGATATATATTAAAAAGATAGAAATTAACACTTCTTAAAATTATTAATTATATCATATTACTTAAGCAAATTGTAATAGGTATATACGAGTTGGAGTTTAGAGGGTTGGAATAATTTTTTATTGTTTAGACATAATCTATTATTTTTAATTAAAATTAATCTTAACTTTTTCGCCCAAAAATTTTGGTTGAGTTTTTAGAATATATAGGTCTAATACAGCTTTAAAACGAGCTAAATACTCTCGGATTGGGGTTTTTATGTCATCACGAAGAAGTACATCTTTAGCGTTGAAACCTATAGCTTGGATATTATAAAAATCACTGATGAATAAGGCTCGCTTATTATGAAATGGTTGGGAAACTATGATGATATTATCTGTTTGAGAAAATATTTCTTTACAACGAACTACAGAATCAAGGGTACGAAAACCAGCATAATCTAAAGTAATTGCTTGTGCTGGAATACCTTTTGCGATAAGAGCTTTTTTCATATCTATAGGTTCATTATAATACGAGGTATGATTAGAGCCACTAGCAAGTATATGACTAACCTTGCCAGCTTTATATAATTTTACAGTGGCATCAATCCGATATTGAAAATAAGAATTAATATCACCATGTTTTAAACGTTTTACAGTACCTAATAACAAGGCAATTTTTTTAGTTGGAACGGTATTTATGTCAGAATAAAGGCGGTCTTGAGTTTGTAATTCTATCCATAAATTACAACTGGTAATACTAACTATTAATAATGCGAATAAAAAAAGTATACTTAATAAAATTACCTTGAGAACCCACATCCAAAACTTCCCCATTTGTTTAATATTATTCTGATATAAAATGTTATTATAAATCTTAGGATTATTATAGTGATTATAGTTTATTCTTGTCAAGAAATCATTAATGGGCTACCGGTTTACTTCTATATAATATCTAGTTTTTTAACTATCATTGCTTAATTCATGTTATTAGGAGGTGTATTCGATTGGGAAATAGTCTTAAACGATTTTTAGATATACCAATTTTATTTGAGAAATAGGATTATCATGATATTTAAACTGTAAAGGTTATATAACCTTATAATAAATATACTTTCAACATAAATTCTAATATATGCCATCTTTTACTAGCAATATCTTGACAATCATTTATAACTTTTTAAAGTTTTTTTTAAAAAAAATTCTACCAGTCACTATTTTATTACTATTGATAATAAATAGCCTATGGTTTTTCTTACAAAAAAAAGAAGCTATTCATATCGCATTTGTTGGACCATTATCAGGTGAAAATGCAATGTTGGGCCAATCCATGCAAAAGGCAATTGAATTGTATTTTGAAGGTATTAATAAAAAAGGTGGTATCAATAAGTTACCAGTAATATTAGATGTTTATGATGACCAAAATAATCCAGCTCAGGCTATGCGAAAGGCTAAAGAGATTGTTAAAAGTGAAGCGGTTGCTGTTATTGGTCATAACTGTAGTTATTGTTCGATTAATGGTGGAAAAATTTATGCTAAACAAAAAATTCCAGCTATTACGCCAGTTTCTACCCATTTACGAGTTACTCAAGATAATGAATGGTATTTTCGGACTGCTTTTAATGATAATCTGCAAGGTAATTTTTTAGCTAATTATGCGAAAAATATTTTACAACAAGAAGCAGTAAGTATTATTCAAACTAATATGGCCTATGGCTCTTATTTAGGCAGCGTATTTGAACAAACTTCGATGGAACTTGGTTTAAAAGTAAATTACAAATGGTTATTATCCAATGATGCTGATGTTAATAGGATTGTCAAGGAATTACAAACCAAATCAGATGCTGGTTTAGTTTTTTTAGCGACTAATGCTACTGTAGGAGTTAAATTAGTAAAAGCAATTAGAAAGGCTAGAATTAAAAATTTATTAATAGCTCCAGATTCTTATGAAGATAAGAAGTTTACAGAAGGTTTTAAAGATGATTTTCAAGAACGACGAAATCCAGGTTATTACACCAATGGAATTTATGTTTCCACACCTTTTATTTTGGATACAGCTAATAAATATGCCCAAAATTTTAATTCTATTTATGAAGAATCTTATCAAGAACAACCCTTAAGCTCAACTTTTTACGCATTAGATGCAGCGATAGTAATTGTTGAAGCACTTAAACAGATTAAAGAAAATCAGTCTTTAAAGATCACTAGAAGTAAAATTAGAGAAACAATAGCTAATAAATTCAATTCGTTTGAAGAGGCTGTTGCTGGTAGCACTGGCTTGAACTATTTTGATGAACATGGCAATGCTTTAAAATCACTGTCAATGGGAATTTATAAAGGTAACCATCTAATTTCTGCATTTACTCAACTACAAATTGTACCAGATTATTTTGATATGACTGATGAACATATATTACTGATTGATGATAAACGCATGTATAAAACTAATGTAGTTTATACTGGTTTGCAATTCGATAAAATTAGTGATTTTAAACCACATTTTGATGGTAGTAAATCAACAGTGTCTTATTTGATGGAATTTAGTTTATGGTTGAGGTTTCAAGGTGATATCAAACCGCAAGAAATTAATTTTTTAAATGCAGTAGAACCAATTAAATTAGATAAACCGGTGTTTGAGGAATCAGTGGGTAAAATCAACTATCAATTGTATAAGATAAGTGGTAGATTTAAAGAAAGTTTACATTCGCCTAAAAAACGAGTCTTTTCTAATCAATATTCTTTGGGAATTAATTTTCATCATCGTAGTTTAGATCGTAATAAACTTATTTATGTAACTGATATTTTAGGTATGGAAGTTACCAGTGAAAAAGCAATTTTAGAAAAAATTAAAGAAATACAAAGTAAAACTTCTTTTTTTAAAAATTGGCCAATTCAAGAACTGAATTTTTTTCAGGGAATTATAAAGAAGAAAATTTTAGGTAATCCTAAATATATGGATCAAATTAATACTGTTGAGTATTCTACTTTTAATACTGAAATTGCAATTGGTAATAATGCTTATGCTTATCATGCGATTATCCCAAATAAGTTTACTTTTATATTTTTTATTACTAGTGCCATAGTTACGATTATGTTGGTATTCCTTAGTTATGAAAAATTGGATGAACATGGACATTATTTAAAATATTTATGGTTTATTCAGTTTATTTTTGCATTTTTATGGTTGATATCAGCAGAAGTATTAGTTGGTAAATTATTATTAGGAGCTAGTAATCAATATAAAACTATTGTTATTACAAATTTTAATATATTGTGGTGGCTGGTGTCAGCTTTATTTATAACTATTGCTGTAGAACGCTTTGTATGGATTCCTTTAGAAAAAAATACTGAACGTAAAATTCCTAATTTAGTTCGTTTTCTTACTAGTTTTGTCATTTATTTATTAGCCTGTTTTGGAATTATTGGTTTCATATTTGAACAACAGTTTACTAGCTTATTGGCAACTGGTGGTGTAGTAACAATATTGCTTGGTGTAATGGTACAAATTGATTTATCTAATATTTTTGCTGGAATTGCATTAAGTTTAGAGGATTCTTTTCATATTGGTAATTGGATAAAAATAGCTGATTATGATGATGGTAAAGTTGTGGATATGAATTGGCGAGTGACTAAAATAAAGACTAGAAGCGGTTATATTTTAAGCATTCCTAACAATATTGTATCAACTTCTAATATTCATAATTTTAGTCATCCGGATAAAAGATATTGGTTAAAATATATCGTTCACGTTCATGCTAAATATAATCCAAAAAAAGTTGAGCAAGTGCTTATAGAATCAATATTTGCAGTTGAACAAGATATAGTAAAAAGTATAAAACCAATTATCTGGTTAGATGAATTAGTTGTGCAAGAAGTTGATGCTTGGACAGCTAGTTATATAGTTTTTTTTCAAACTGAAGATTATGAACATAAATTACGAGTATTGAAAAATGTTTGGCAAAGCATCTGGACACATTTAACTGATGCGGGAATGATGAAATTTAAAATTGTTTCAATGTCACATGATGATAAGGTTTTAACCGATTTGGAAAATATGGTAGTGTCATGAATATATTTGTCAGAATCAAGATTTACAAACCGATTTTAATGCTTTTTAATCCTGAAAATCCTTAAATCCGGTGAATCCTGATTTAGATTTAAAATGATTTAACTTTATCATTAACTAAAACAATATGTTGACCTTTTTGAGTTATAAAAAATAATCCAGCTTCTCTGGCTTTTTCCACTAATTTAGAATTGCTTACCATA
>DRQV01000277.1 GCA_011371325.1 Thioploca sp. | reverse complement strand
ACACCTTTATCTGAATAAACAAGTTTATCAAACCGTAATAACAAGTTGGAGTCACCAAGATTAATATTTTCTTTTTTATCTGGGTCAGAATCTAAATCAACCATATCTAAGGTACTGATAACTCTGCCACCCAAGGTAATTCTGGGTAAAACTTCACGGTCTACTTCCAATGCTATGGCCAGTTGAGCGGTCAATTCGGTAATGATTATGGCTGTCAATAAAATTATTCTCATTTGTCTATCCTATTGATCGATTGAAACAGAAGGAGTGTAAGTTGGCTTGAAGTCTTCATATACTAGAACTGTAAGCATTCCACCCGGATAAATACCATTATTTCTGACATGTAAAGTGTTATGATCGTGAAATGTCCAAAACCCCGGATTATCGCCATAAATCATAATGTCATAGGTACTACCCGGTTCTACATGGATAGTATTAATTCTTCTTGGCATATCCATATCATTACCATCTTGAGCTACCCACCAAAAATCATGACCATGTAAGTGCATATGATGACTCAAATTTCCCCCATTAATTAGTCTAACTCGAATCCATTCACCTTGTTTAATTTTAAGTCGTTCAGTAGCTGGATAAGATTTACCATTGATCGCAAAAAAATTATAATCTAATGGAATTCCAGAGGAACGGCTAAGTAAGTACGGAGGAATATATTTACCAGTATCTACCGCATGTTTAAACTCTTCATAATTACGGAAAAAACCATGGGTTGTTGGCTCTAGTTTACCCTGTTCCATTAGTGAATTTACTTGTTTCATTCCTTCTAAGAGCTCATTGATTTCCCTGCGAGCAAAGTTAATATCCCATGCTTCCAACACTAAAGTATATTCTCTGGTGTAAGGAAAACGTTGTTTAAGCGGCTCATCCTTCTTATCAATGATAAAAGCTCCGTGCATCGCATGACTGGCATGTAATGGAGTTCCCCAGTGACAATGATACCAACGAGTTCCAGCAGGTTTAGCTTGAAACCGGTAAACGAAAGTTTGGCCGGGATGAACTGGGTCTTGAGTCACCATCGGCACACCATCCATAGTATAAGGCACAGTGAGCCCATGCCAGTGAATAGTGTGCATTTCTTCAGTCTTATTAGTAAAATTAACTTTTATCCAATCACCTTCAGTAACATGGATTTTTGGCCCTGGAACTTGACCGTTGAAAGCAAACATATGAGTTTTAATACCGGGCAATATCTCATGCTCAACGATCTTAATATCCATATCAAACTGTTTATAATCTACTTCATCATCTGCTGGCGAACCGGGTGGTTCAATAGTGATTCCCGGAGCCATAGTATGGCCTTTCATAAACATCATACTGCCATATTCTTCATTCGCCATTCCAGTGTGGTTCATAGAAGCATGATCCATTGGAGCTGCTAGAGTCATTTTGGAATGATCCATTTCAACGGAATTAGCACTAACAGCTAAAGCACTACCAGTTGTTACAGCGGCAGTTTGTAAAAATTTACGACGTGACACTTTACTCATAAAAAAATCTCCATAAGACGTAATAATCCCTTGTTAAATTTTATTCAAATTGTTTAATTTATGAACGGACGAGATTAATTTAGAATCATTTCTGAATCAGGATTTACTAGATCAAAGGATTAACAGGATAAAATTATTCCTTCAATTCTAATAAAATTTAAATTAATCTAATTATATTGACTATGGAAATTAGCAGGGGGGTTTATAGAGTAAAGCAGGTAGATTGTTTAAAGAGGCAATATGAGAAAAAATATTTGAAGTTTGTAGATTAAAACTATTGTCAAAAAATGTTTTTAGCAACGTGGCACAGTGACAACAATTATAACAATCATTATCACATTCCATCATTTCATCACATGATTTGGTGTCAACATGAGAAACATGAATTGCTATATTATTTTCAACTGTTATATTATTATCGGAAGACCAAGCAATAGCATACATACCCATTGATATGCTTTGGGCGAATATAACTAATATTATAAGCTTGGCTACTTGTTTCACTTTTGAAGTTTATTTAAAATTATTTCTCACTAGAATAAACGATCTAATTATTTTTGTCAAGTGTTATCTATAAAATATCTAACACTTTGATAATCGTGAAATACTATACATCTTCACCGACCAAAAACTAATCACTTCATACAAATGATGGCTATTTAATTCGTTTATTTTGTTATTAAATAAGCGTAAGATGTGATGAACAATTGCATCAATAATTGCGTAGCAATCAAAAATACTAGTAATTAACCATTTATAATTAAAAAAGACTTCTAAATTTGATAGTTCAAAGTTATATTGATAGAATGGAACTCAAATATTTCTGATGCTATTTCAAAATTAATCATGAAATTTAATTCAACCTACTTTGAAAATTGTGATTGTGAATATTATCCATGTCATAATTTGGATTCTATAAACTGTTTATTTTGCTATTGTCCTTTGTATTTTATACAATGCCCAGGTGTTTATACTATGCTTGGAAATATTAAAGACTGTTCTAAATGTACTATTACTCATAATCCAAATGAAGGTTGGAAAATTGTACAAAAATATTTACAATTAAAGCAGGAGGAAAAACTATGACCACTGTATTAACTCGTAGTGGTTATGCGAACCCAGGTACTTCACTAAACTTTCCAACTGGCCAATGGCGACAATTATTTCGGCCCGAACATTTATACCAAATAGCTCCCTGTCATGGAAGCTGTCCAGCTGGTGAGGACCCACAAGCTTATTTAGCTCACGTCCAACTTGGGCATTATAAAGAAGCATGGAAAACTATTGTCAATATTAATCCTATTCCAGCTATAACAGGTCGAGTATGCCCACATCCTTGTGAATCTGCTTGTAATCGGAAAGAATATGATTCACCATTAGCAATCCATGCAGTAGAACGTTTTTTAGGTGATGAAGCAATTGCCAAAAATTGGGCTTATCCAGTTGCACCTGTTGATCCATCGGCACCAGAAATTGCTATTGTAGGGGCCGGTCCAGCTGGAATTTCCACAGCTTATCATCTGATAAAACTTGGTTATCGAGCTATTATTTTTGATGATCATCCAGAAGCTGGTGGAACTTTACGCACAGCATTACCACCATATCGTTTGCCACGCCAATTACTAGATGCGGAATTAAACCGGGTATTAGCATTAGATGGAATCACTTTTAAACCGCAAACTCGATTGGGACGAGATATAAATATCCATGAATTACAAGAAGAATATCCAGCCGTATTTTTAGGAGTAGGTACGCAAAATAGTATGGAATGGAGCATTGATGGAGTTGTGCCACGAGACTTACATTCTGGGTTTGAATTACTGAAAGAGTGGATTGACATTGGTAAAGTTCCGACTCCAAATAGTGTTGCTGTGATTGGGGCTGGCAATACTGCCGTTGACATGGCTCGAGTTTTAAGACGGGCTGGAGTTGCAGAAGTGCATCTTATCTCACATAAGCCAATTCCCAAACCTAATATTCCAATCGAAGAAGCAATGCCAGCTATTCCTCGAGAAGTGTATGAAGCGTTGGAAGAAGGAGTTATTATCCATGAATATAGAGGAATTAGACGGCTGATTTTACGTGGTGAGCGAGTCGTTGGGGTGGAGCTAGTGCATATGAAAAAATTAATGCAAGCTAGTGGTAGATTAAAACGAGTGGCTTTTGAAGGTACAGAAACTGTGCTTAATGTTGACCAAGTAATTCCAGCTGTTGGACAGGTTATTGATCCACAAGGAATTGAAAGATTGGCTGATAATAATTCACATCTAAAAGTAGATGAATGGGGACAAATTATTGACCATTCTGGTATTTATGCTGGTGGCGATGTTACTGGTAATAGTGGTACAGTTACAGCCGCTATTGGTGATGGTAAAAAAACCGCTGCAACCATTGTTAATATATTGCAAGCTAAAGAATTACCCCAAACAATAGCTAAGACATCCATTTCATTTCAAAAGCTTAATATGAATTACTATGAACTTAATCCACAAGTGCAAGAACCAACTTTGCCAGTTGCACAACGGATTGGGGATGAAGAAATAACCACTAGTTTATCTGGATCATTGATTGCTAAAGAAAGTCAACGTTGTTTTTCTTGTGGAAATTGTTTAGCTTGTGATAATTGCTGGATGTTATGTCCAGATTCAGCTATTTTAAAAACTAAGGAATTAGCTAGTGATGGATCACATTATATCTTTGATTATGAGTATTGTAAAGGTTGTGGACTATGTGTTAATGAGTGTCCTTGTGGATTTATTCAAATTGTAGAGGAAAAATGATGAAAAAATTAATTATTGCTGTAATATTGATTTTAAGTTCAAATGTTTATGCTACTAATGGTTATTGGTCACACGGCTATGGTGCTAAATCTAAATCAATGGCTGGTGCATGTGTAGCCATGGCATTTGGAGCGATGTGTGCGGCTAGTAATCCTGCTGCTTTGGTAAGAGTTGGTAATCGAATCGATTATGGTCTAGCATTATTTGCTCCAACCAGAGGTTTTACTGCTAATGATGATGCTTCCCCAATTGGCCCTCCTAATGGTCCAGCTTCTGTGCCAGCTAATCAATATGAAAGTGGTAACGATTTCTTTCTAATTCCTCACTTTGCTTATAATCGTTTATTAGATGAAAATATTTCTATTGGAATAGCAGTTGGTGGTAATGGTGGAATGAATACGGAATATGATAGTGCAGTATTTCAAAATTTTGGCAATCCAATGTTTCCATCTTCTATGGCATCCTCACCAACTGGAATAGATTTAATTCAAATGTTCATTGGTGTAACTTATTCCAGAAAGATTAATGAAAAACATTCATTTGGAATTACTCCAATTTTTGCAATTCAGTCAGTTGAAGTAAAAGGTTTGCAACCATTTAAATCATTTTCATTATATCCGGATAAAGTTACCAATAATGACCATGATTTTTCTTACGGTGGTGGCTTAAGATTTGGTTGGTTTGGCCAAATTACTGATCGGATTAGTTTGGGAGCTTCTTATCAAACTAAATTGAAAATGACTAAATTTGAGGAATATAAGGGATTATTTGCCGAAGAAGGTAGCTTTGATGCTCCAGTTAATTATGATTTAGGTTTTGCGGTCAAAATTACTCCTGAATTAATCTTTGCTTTTGATTATCAACGGATTAAATATGGTGATGTGAAAGCAATATCTAACCCTGCTGATTTAGTATTTATGCCTGGTCAGACTTTATTAGGCACAGATAATGGGCTTGGATTTGGTTGGGAAGACATGGATATATTTAAGTTTGGTTTACAATGGAAATATAGTAAAGACTTTACTTTTCGGGCCGGATATAGTCATGCTAACAACCCATTTCCAAGTACACAAGCATTGTTTAATACCTTATCTCCTGCTGTTATTAAAACTCATTATACTTTTGGTTTCAGTACCCCACTAGCTGAACATACTGAATTAAATGTAAGTTTTACCTATGCTCCAAATGAGAAAGTAGGCGGAACAAACAGAAATACTGGCCCTCAAACTGGTTTTGTTGAAATGAGTCAATTTGATTTTGTTGTTGGTATAGGCATGGACTTTTAAAAGATTAAGCTAAGTTTGATCGGTAAAGATATGTT
>DRQV01000276.1 GCA_011371325.1 Thioploca sp. | reverse complement strand
CCAGAACATATTGGACAATTAGTTGATATAATTGTTAAATATCATTGGAAATCATTTGATAATAATTCTTCACTAACTATTCCAATTAAAAGCCAAGTACAATTACCAAAAGAATTGGAAATTATTTTATTTGAAGGTTCTGTTATTAATATGGCTGGAACGTTTGAAGTTGAATTTGGTTATCAAACTAATAATGAAGAATTTATTGGTAAAATCGCTCAACTAGAAATAAAACCAAATCGTCCACCAACAGCAATAGAATTAGATATTAATAACGACGAAAAACTAATTGGTACTTTCAACACTATTGATAGTGATAATGCAGACCGATTTATTTACAGTTTAACTAATTCAAATCGTTATTTTAGAATTATAGATAATGAATTGTATGTTACTAGTTTAATGCCGAGATTTAAGGATATAAAACTTGTTAATGATGAATCTTTTGATAATATTTATCCAATTGAAGTTCAAACTACTGATATTAGTGGAGCTTACATTACCAAACAGTTTATTATTCAAATTACCCCAATTATAAATCCGCCACTAATTAATTTAACTAAACAATCAGTATTAGAAAATTATCAAGGTATTGTGGGGAGAATTTGGACTGATGGAGCTGAATTTAAATTATTGGCTAATGAAAATTTTAGTTTAGATGATCAAGGAATATTAAGAACTAAACGACCACTAGATTTTGAAATAAACCCAAGTTATAATATTATTATTAAAGAAATTCAAAGCATTAAAGAAAAAATATTTACAATAGATGTCATCAATGTACCTGATGTCGATGTACATGGTAAAATATTTAATAATATTACAGATTTTATAAAAATATCCGCTAATGATTTAAAAGCAGTAACAATCCAATTTATTCCAGATATAACTCATAGAAACCAAGAAGCAGATATATTAGCTGTGGCAGCATATACAGTTGATCAACAAACCAGATTTTTAGTACGAAATAATGATACTTGGCAAACATGGGATAGATTTACCTTACCAAAATTTACTCACCTAATATTAGAAGATGAGCATGAAATTGCATTATTTAATTCTGCCCAATTTACTGCTGGAGAATTACAAGTCTATATAGGCTACCGTTTAGATAATAAAGAGCTTATCTATAATCCCAATCCAATTACTATTGAAATCAATAACTAATTTAAACTAGAATATGATATTGAATATGCGGTAATTATTCTCTAGTTTAATATTTATTAAATATGTACCATACTATTCGTTTATTTGAACTTGAATTTATTTCAGCAATTCATCATGTAGAAGTTATCGATGATTTATTAAATTATCAACATATCCCAGATTATAATTCAAAGTTGCCATTTGTAATTACAGTTAATGCTGATCAATTAGTAAAATTAGAACATTTGCCAGATTTAAAATATAAACTTAGTCAATCTATGTTTATATTTCCAGACGGACATCCCATTATTTGGTACAGTAGATTAGCTCGCAAACCTCTACAAGCTCGATTGACAGGAAGTGATTTATTTCCATTGTTATGGCAAAAAGCCAAAGAAAACCAGCAAAAAATACTAATAATAGTTAGTCATGCAGAAATCGGGATAAAATTACAAAAATATTATCCTAATATCACTTATTACACTCCTCCATTATTTGAAGTAAATTCAACTGAATTTGCTAAAGTTAGCCAAGATATTACCAATATAATTATAGATTTTCAACCACAGTTTGTAATTATTGGCTTAGGATTTCCCAAACAAGAATGGCTAGGTTTATCTATTTATAAAAACCTGCAAAATCAATCATCACCATTATTTTTATTTTTAGGAGCATCAGCAGAATTTTATGTCGGCATGAAAAAAAGAGCCCCTAAATTTTGGCAAAAAATTGGAATGGAATGGTTACATAGGTTTTTCCAAGAACCAAAGAGATTATGGAAAAGATATATCCTTGGTGTCATACCTTTGCTAATTTTATTTATTAAAGAACTAAAAAAATAGATTTCAAATTAACCATTTTAACAAATATTCAATCAAATACAACTAAAAGCTGTGCCAATAAATAACTTTAAACCTCATGTTTTATTATCTGCTTATCAATGTGTCCCCAGAATGGAAGCGGTATCTCAAATTGGTTGGCAATGGTATTCTCGATTGGCTATAAGAGTGCCAACTACTTTAATAACTCATATTAGAAATCAGGATGACATCATAAAAGCTGGGGCTCCTTTTGCTGATTCAAAGATTATATTTATCGATACTGAATGGTTTGCTAAAAGATACTATAAATTAATTTGTAAGTTATTTCCTAACAGTGAACATGCTAGAGATTTATTATTTGCTCCAGATTTTTATTTGTTTGATTGGCTGGCAATTAGACAATTAAAATCCCTTCAACGAGCTGGAACTAATTGGGATATCATACATTCTGTAACCCCAGTGTCTCCAATGGCTTTTACCCGTTTACATAAATTAAAAAAACCAGTAATATTAGGTCCTTGGAATGGTGGATTAAAAAATCCAACTACATTTCCCGAAATTATGCGAGAAGATTCTGGTTGGTTGTATTCAGTACGTTATTTAGGTTTTTTGGTAAATATATTGTTTGGAACTACCAAGAATGCAACGACTATTCTAACCGCAACTGAGGCTACATTAAAAGTTGTTCCAACCAAACATCATGATCATTGTAGATTTTTGATAGAAAATGGAGTAGATTTGGATATATTTACTCCTGCACCTTGGCCTGAACCACCTTCTGATACTAATCCATTGAATATTCTATTTGTAGCTCGTTTTCAGCCATTTAAGGGTTTGCCAATGTTATTGGAAGCAATAGCTCGTTTACAACCTAAAATTCCAATAAAATTAACG
The DNA here is from genome assembly GCA_011371325.1 of Thioploca sp. Taxonomy (GTDB): domain Bacteria; phylum Pseudomonadota; class Gammaproteobacteria; order Beggiatoales; family Beggiatoaceae; genus DRQV01. The sequence goes on along the minus strand of DRQV01000276.1, from coordinate 6,446 downwards.
GTAATAGGAGATGGATATTTACGAGAAAAATGGCACGATATAGCTAAAAAATTAAATATAAATCAGCTGATAAATTGGATGGGATCAAGATTGCCAGCAGAAATAGTTCAACAATTACATATTTCTCATGTATTATGTTTACCTTCCGTGCGTGAATCTGGCGGAGCGGTATTGTTAGAAGCGATGGCTTGTGCTAGACCAGTTTTAACTATCAAATATGGTGGTCCAGCCGAAATTGTAAATGATGAAGTAGGTTATGCAATTCCTCCAGAAGGCGGAACATCAGCAGTGATAGATGCTTTGGTTAAAGCTTTACAAGATATTGTTATACATCCAACAGTATGGAAAAAAAGAGGAGAGGTTGGCAGACAAAAAACATTACAACTATATGGTTGGGAAACTAAAATAGATCAAGCTTTAGCACTATACCAAGAAGTGCTAGAAAAATAATTATAGTATTTTTTAAATTGAGTTTATCTTGGTAGGCATTTGTATTAGTTTGTTTCACAGATAGTTATTGTATCCAGAATTTACAATCAAAACCGGTGGGGTAATCCCTTGTGATTACCCGATATGTGATTATGGAGTGCTGAAAATAATTTGGCTATTGCCGTTCGGATAGTTTATTTGATAATCTGAACTATTATCATCATTAACATCACCAATATCTTGGATAGATAATTCATTGGATTTGTTTTTTGTTACTAAATAATCTAATAAACCGGTATAAGTGCGATCAGCAATTTGGATTGTAAGTACGCCTTCGGCTGTTATTTTAGTATTTGGTAAGGCATACAATGCCTCAGTATCAGCAGGAGCTGGATAAATAAACTGTTGTCGCTTAAGATCGCTGTCTGTAAATACTAAACTAACTGGTAGTTTATTTGTGTGCAATCCCAAAGAATTATCGGTAACAGTAGAAGTTAAACTGGCTCGAGCTTGATAAAAATAGTTATTTGGTGTGTTTACTTGAATATTACCATTTTCTAGCATAATAGCTGGTTCGAGTCCTAAGATCAATAATTCTTCATTGAAGAAATTAGGTGCTTGGATTACTGGTTGAGTTGTTATTTTTCGTCCTAGATGAGTTATAAAAGTTAATTTATTGTCAAGGCCTATAATTAATTCTTGAGGAATCAATTCATTAACTTGAGTGCGTAATATATGTTCCACTCGCATTGGTAATATTGCATAACGTTTTTCACCAATATATGAATACAAATAGCCATATTTACTATGCTGTTTCATTTTGCCAAGCTTGGATTCAGACAAGGCATTCATTATTCCCAAAATTCCATTGCGATTACCGTTATATAAAACATCAGTGGTTAAAATCGCAACTTGACGTTCAAATATTGGATTTATGGACATGTAACCTAAGATTGGTTCTAAACGAATTCCATTTGGAATCAAACTATTATCTTCAAATAGCACTCCAATACCTAAACCAACACTATCAGGATCAAACACTGTATCAGAACTAATCACAACATTACTAAGATTAGCACCAGCTTCAATTTTGATATTAGTCAGAATAGCTTTATTATCAGCTGTGCCAATAATAATACCAGCTATGCTACCACCTTCTACAATAGTTCCAGCAGCTAGAGTTACATTTTGAATTAAGCCAGAATTCTGAATATTGCCTTGTAGAATTCCACCGTCAACAGTACCATATTCCTCAATCAATAAGTCGCTTATTACTACTTCCGGTTGATTTTGAAGATAACAATTAATTGACTGTTTTTTGCTACTAGTTGGAACTGGTTTGCAATCTTTTGGGTCAGTTTCAACAATGGTAACTATAGCAGTATTAGGTTGCCCAATAGTGGCACTATTACTAGCTTTAGTGAGATTAAAATAGAATGTTTCATTGCCTTCTTCTAGTCTATCAAATATTAAGGGAATTTTAACTTCTTTTTTGGTAGCATCGCCACTTTCCCATACTAGAGTTTTAGTGATTACAGTATAATCTTCTCCAGCTATAGCACTATCATCCTTCACTTCGTAATCTAAGGAAACTTTACTAATTAAATTATTGCCTTGTCGATAAATTCCGATAATAGCTTCTTTACCTTCATAATTAGCATAAGCATCGGCTGATAAGACAAAAATAGCTTTGTCATCATCTTGGATATTTATCGTTGTTTCATCACGTTCGATGATAGTTCCACCAGTTGCATTAAATAATTTTACCTGCACTATATGATCAGTTCCGATAAAATCATTATCAAACAGATTAATAGTAAAATGTTTAGCCTCAGAATCACCATCAGCCCAAACTAATTCACCACTGGTAGATTCATAGATAATATCTGCAATATCAGTAAGATCATCTTGGGTTGCATATTGAACTTTAACTTCACCATATTGCCCTCCAACACGTTCTACAGTTATAATTGCCTCTTCATCACCTTCCATTACAGTGTAATCCATTTGAGTAAACTGTAAAATTCCTGGATAATTTATTTCATCATCACCAGAACTAGGACTAGCACCTGTCATATCAGCAATTTCAATGATAGTAGTGTTTTGTACTCCTAAAGCAGCTCCACCTGTAGGTTGCGATAGTTCAATAGCAAACAGTTCAGAATTTTCTTTAATACTATCTAACAATATTGGCACTAGAATTGTTTTGGCAGTGGTTTCACCATCAACCCAATTTAAAGTTCCAGCAGTAGCGACAAAATCTTGGTTAACTTGGGCAGCATCAAGATAGGTTCCAGCTTTAGTTGCATATTGAACTGAAATATCTCCATTCACGCCTCCAACCCGATTAACTTGTACTTCAATAGATGCTTCTGTTTCTTTAACATCATAGCTATTTCTATCAAATTCCAAACTACCTGTTGGTGGAGTATCAAAGATCGTTACTACAGCTACGATTTTATCTGGATCAAGTTCTAAACCTTCGGTTTTTTCAGCAATTTTATCTATTGCTACAAGAAAATATTCTTCAGTCTCCTCTAAAATATCTTGAGTAATATTTATATCAACATATTTGGGTTCCATATCTCCACTAGCCCAAGTCAGAATGTTCTCAGGCATCTGATAATCATCTTCAGTGGCTGTACCATTTTCAGTCCGAACTGCAACTTCAATTGGCCATTTACTACTACCAGCTCTGGTGGCTATTAATCTAACTATATTTTCACTCTCATTAACTTCATATTCTGGTATCGCAAACTGGATATAACTTTGCCAAGGTACATCATTGATAGTAATTTCTAGTTGATGTGGAGTACCTAATACTGCATTACCAGTTGGTTCTAATAAAGTTACTATGAAAGTTTCATCTGGTTCAGCAAGTTTATCAGCTAAAATAGGAATGGTGATAAACTGAGTGTTATTTTGATCTGCTAACCAAGTTAAAGTTCCCTGTTGCTCTACATAATCTTCATTGGTAGCTCCACCATTTGTAGTTTTATAAGCAACTGATATTTCGCCGAGAACTCCATTTATGCGGTTAACTGGTAATGAAATAAAATTAGCTTCTTCGTTTACCTCAAGTGGAATATTTTCAGCAAATTGGACAGTTCCATACGAATCAAAAACAGCAGTACAATGTTTATTTCCATCCATAGTTACTATTTTAATTCCACTACTAATTTCATCATCACAAGACCAGTTTTTAAAGATTGATCCTGGACTGGCATAAGGTATCAATTGAACTGCTGTTGGTACTTCTTCTTGTAAGAAATTAGCTTCGCAAGTTTGGCCGCAATTTATGCCAATTGGATTGCTCTCTATCTTGCCTTTACCAACTCCTTCGATAGCTACGGTTAATTTATAAGCTGGTTTAGCTGTGAAAGTTGCTGTACATATTTTACTAGATTTTATAGTAACTTGGCCATCTATACAGTTACTACTCCAACCCATAAAAGTTGAATCTGGGTCTGGAGTAACGGTTAAATTAATTAAATCATCTGTTTCTTGTACAGTTTGACAATGCTCACCACAATTAATACCACTATCACTAGTAACAGTACCATTTCCAGTTCCTTGTTTCTTTATAGTTAGAGTATAAATAGGTGCGAATGTTGCTGTACATACTTTGGTTGAATCCATAATTATCTGGCCACCAATACATTCTTTGCTCCATCCAGTAAATCTAGCATTTGGATTTGGTTGAATCATTAAACTTATTAATGAGTTTCCAGCATAATTACTTGTACAATATCCATTACATACTGTTTGCTCTGATAGTGTATTTACCAGTATAGTTCCATTTGCTCCTTCTATAATTAAATGCAGTGTATAGGGTTTTAATGGATCAACTGGTTCAGTCTCTTGTTCAGTAAATTTAACCAAACAGCTCTTATCAGAATCCATAACTAGCTTATCACTATCACAGTCACCAATGAACGCAACTCCTTTAATATTAACACCTAGTTCTGGAATAAGAGTTACAATTTGGCCTTCATAATATTTTCCATCAATTGGCGGTGGAGGTGATAAAGTTATGTTGCCATCGCCATTAGTTTGTAATGATATTTGGTAAGTTGGCTTCTGCATGAAAGTTGCGGTACAGGTTGTATCAGTCGTGATGGTTAAATTACCATCTCCACATTCTTCATTCCAGCCTGCAAAAGTTGAACTAATTGCATCTGGTTGGGCAGTTAAAATAACTTCATTACCTTCAGCGTATTCACAAGTATCTGCCTCGCAATTTTTACCTGTTGGTTCTTGTAATATAGTGCCAATACCACTACCAGTTTTATTAACGGTTAATTGGTAAGTTGGTAATAGGGAAAAATGAGCATTACAAAGTTTATTACTGGTAAGTTCTAATTTGGCTATTTCACCATTATCAATACAATCATCATGACCAGTCCATTCATCAAATCGTGAATATTGATCTGGTTCTGGGGTTAAAGTAATGTCTTTAGTTCCGTCAAAAATAATACATTTATCTTGTGAGCAATTGGTTTCTGTACCTCTATTTGGAGAGACTTTAACCGTTCCACCACCTTCTCCTTCATAATTAAGCATTAATTTTTGAGGTTTAAGTTTGAAGTTTATATTACAGGTTAGGCTGGATATTAGGTAAATATTTACTTCTCCACCAGATTCTGTTTGGCTGCCTTTTCGACAGCTACTATTACCACTCCAATATTCAAAAATTGAGTTTTTATCTGCAATAGCGGTAATAGTTACTTTGGTGGCTGTATTATAGATATAATTACATTTTTCTGGTTCATCAACAGCACATAGTTTTTCTTTTGGACTTGGGCTTAATTTAAAACTACCAGTTCCACTACCAACTAATTCTACGAATAATTTCATAGTTTGTGGTAATGGAGGTTCGGTTGGAGTTGGTGGAGCTGTATCTTTTTTGGTAAAAGTTGCGGTACAGGTTTTATTGCTAGTTATAGTGAATGGGTTAGAACAGCCAGTTGACCAGCCAGTAAATTTTGAATCTGAATCTGGCGTTGCGGTTAATGTAACAGAAGTATTTTCTTGATAAGTTCCTCCACCAGATACTGAACCACTGCCAGTTCCCGTTTTGCTGAGAGTTAAGGTGTAATAAGAAACTGCTGTAATAGCGGTAACTATTTCTGGTGTAGATTGTAAATTGGGTATATTATCTTCAGCTATTACGTATACATTATAATTAGTGTTTGAGATTAAACCTGTTATTGTTATTGATTTTTCCGTACTTGCAGTTACATTAATAGAACCATTTTTTTCTGCACCATTATCATCACCATCAGTTCCATTTTTTACTTGGGTACTAGTTGGAGCTGTTGCATTATTGGTAAGCACAATATAATAAACTGTTCCATCTTCATCTAGTTGTACAGTTAAATCAAATCCATCAGTATTTGAATTAGAAATTGTTGGAGTGCTATTTTCAAATGTTGGTGGAGTAGCATCAGCAGTAGTTGTAACAGTAATACTTTCTACTTCAGATTGTATATTAGCAGGAGTTTGGTTATCATCAGCCGCTATATAAACATAATAAGTTGTGTTTGAACTTAAACTTAGATCAGTGATAGATTCAGTTGTTCCACTAGTATCTTCCGTAAAAGAGCCATTTATTATAGCACTGTTTCCACTTTCATCCTCACCAGCTATAATATTTTCAGCACTTGGATTTTTTGAAGATGAAAAAATAGCATAATAAACCTTTCCTGATTTATTAAGTTGCACGGTTAAATCAAAGCTATTTTCACCTTCATTGCCTGCTATAGGAGTAGTTGAGAATGCTGGAGGAGATTCGTATGCACCTATATCACATTTACTTGTATCACGATAAAAACCACGTTGATCTTTAGATTCACAGCTAGAACCTGCATTAATGGCTGGACTATTAATATTTAAAGCATGAGTTTTGGTAAGACCACCATTAGTTGTAAGGGTAGAATTAATTTTTGGGTCTGTGGTATTTTGATCACCAGTACTACTAAAACTACAAGTATTAGTATCTTCTATGTTATAACCTT
>DRQV01000275.1 GCA_011371325.1 Thioploca sp. | reverse complement strand
TAGTGGGCCACCTATTTGGATAGTACTAATATTTTTAGTATTGGTCTGGGGATTATTTGGGATTTATACAGTAAGACCAGCAGAAGTTGGAGTAGTAACTAGGTTTGGTAAATATCATGAAACAACTCAACAAGGTCTAAACTGGCATATACCTTATCCAATTGAGCAGGTTCAGAAAGTTAATATTCAAGAAGTTCGGCCAGTTACTCATAAAGCTTTAATGTTAACAGAGGATGAAAATATAGTTGAAATCGAAGTGATTGTTCAATACCGAGTTGTTAATGCGAAAGATTACTTATTTAATGTTACTGATCCAGATGATACTTTACGTCAAGCTACTGAAAGTTCTTTACGTGAGGTAGTTGGTACTAGTAAGATGGATGGAGTTTTAACTAGTGAACGGACTAGGGTTTCTTCCGATACCAAGAAACTAATTCAGGAAATTGTTGACCGTTATGAAACTGGCTTAACTGTAATCAATGTTAATATGCAGAATGCTCAACCACCAGCTGAAGTACAAGGTGCTTTTGAAGATGTTATTAAAGCTCGAGAAGATCAAGAGCGAAGTAAAAATAAAGCTCAAGCCTATTCCAATGAAGTAATAGAAAAAGTTAAAGGTGCGGCAGATAAATTACGTGAAGAAGCTCAAGCTTATAAAGCTCAAGTTATTGCCCGTTCTGAAGGTGAAACTAAACGGTTTTTAAGTATTTTAACTGAATATGAAAGAGCTCCAGAAATTACTAGACAACGTTTATATTTAGAAACAATGGAATCAGTATTGTCTAATACTAGTAAAGTTATGTTGGATGTTAATGGAAGTAATAATTTAATGGTATTACCGTTGGATAAGTTAATTAGTAATTCTGTTAATAGACCAGCAATACCAACATTTTCTAATTCTCCACAATCGATTAGGATTCAACAACCTAGGAACAATGTTCGGAATGATACACGTAATAGAGGAGGACGCTAATGTATAAAGCAATTGCTTTTGTTATATTGCCAATAGTAGCGATAGTTGGTTCTTTATCAATATTTACCGTGCAAGAAACTGAATTAGCTTTGATGTTGCGTTTCAAGAAAATAGTTGGGGATGATTTTGCTCCTGGCTTGCATTTTAAAAGTCCAATCAATAATATCTTGACTTTTGATAAACGGATTCAAACACTAGATGCTCCTCCTGAACAATTTTTGACTGTTGAAAAGAAAAACTTAATTGTGGATTCTTTTGTTAAATGGCGAATTATAGATATTATTACTTATTATAAAGCAGTTAGTGGTAATCAGCAAAGAGCTAGAGATAGATTAGGAGAAATTATTGCTGATGGATTACGTAGTGAATTTGGTAAACGTACGATTAAAGAAGTTGTGTCTGGTGATAGAATTAAAATTATGGGCATAATAACTAAAGAAGCTAATACCAACGTACCCAAATTATTAGGAATTAAGATTATTGATGTAAGAATTAAACGTATCGATTTACCACCAGAAGTTAGTACCTCAGTCTATCGACGAATGGAAGCAGAACGAGAACGAGTTGCTAAAAAATGGCGTTCTCAAGGTGAAGCTGATGCTGTGCGGATTCGAGCTAATGCAGATCGGGAACGAATAGAAGTTTATTCCAAAGCAGAACGTGATTCTGAGCAAATTCGAGGTGAAGGTGAGGCTATTTCGGCAGATACTTATGCCAAGGCATATAATCAAAATCAGGAATTTTATACCTTATATCGTAGTTTAAATGCTTATAAAACAGCTTTTAGTAACCGTAATGATATGTTGATAATTACTCCTGATTCTGACTTTTTTAATTATTTTAAAGATATAAATGGTAAAAAATCATTTTATCCTATATCTACCACTGAAAATGAAGTTTCTAGTAAAAAAGAAGTTATTGAAAAAGAAGTTTCCGTAAAAAATAAGTTGATTCCTTTTTCATCAAAAACACCAGTTTTAGATAAAGAACTAGATTAATACTATGTGGGAAGAACTTGGAATTGCTATTTCTTTAATTTTTATTATTGAAGGAATGTTGCCTTTTTTAAACCCAGCCGGATGGCGTAAAACTCTACGCAGAATTAGCAAAATGGAGAATAAAACCTTACGCACAACCGGTTTATTAAGTATGATTTTTGGTTTAGCATTACTATATTTAGTGCATTAATTGTTATCAGGGCTACTCTAGTTAGCTCTGTGACTAAATATAGTGGAATATTTTATTCCGTATCTTATTTAATTCTGTATGAAAAATCCAAAATTATTCATTATATTTGGCTGATTCTTTATTATTTTTAGGTATGCTTCCTACCACACCATTGCTTTAACATTTTTTCTAAAAGTTCACTGAAATTTCATTTTAAATAAAACTCGCCACATAAAAAAATAACTATTATTATTAGATATTGGAAATTTCTACATAACTTATTTTAAAAGGTCCGATAATGGAATTAAATCTTATTTTACAACGTATTACTGATATGCAAGCTCGGGTGAATTCTCTTAGGAGGTATCTTTGACTATCCGATTAAAGATGAACGTTTAATTGAAGTTAATCGGGAATTAGAAGACCCTAATTTATGGAATAAACCAGAACAAGCTCAAAGTCTTGGCCAAGAAAAAGTAGCTTTAGAAAAGGTAGTTCATACTATAAATGATCTTACTATTGGACTTGCTGATGGATTGGAATTATTGGAACTAGCTCAACAAGAAACTGATGAAGATACAGTAACAGAAGTTTGTCAAGATTTAGATAATTTAGAACAACAATTAGCTAAATTAGAATTTTCTCGTATGTTTGCTGGAGAAATGGATGCTAACAATGCTTTTTTAGATATTCAATCAGGTTCTGGCGGTACAGAAGCTCAAGATTGGGCTGATATGTTATTGAGAATGTATTTGCGTTGGGCTGAGAAACAAGGTTTTATTACTGAAATAATAGATTATTCACCAGGCGATGTCGCTGGTATAAAATCTGTCACTGTTCGAGTCGCTGGAGATTACGCTTTTGGTTGGTTGCGTACCGAAATTGGAGTACATCGTTTAGTGCGTAAGTCACCGTTTGACTCTGGAAACCGACGACACACTTCTTTTGCAGCAGTATTTATTGCTCCTGAAATAGATGATAATATTGAAATAGATATTAATCCAGCTGATTTACGTATTGATGTTTATCGTGCTAGTGGTGCTGGTGGACAGCATGTTAATCGTACCGAATCTGCGGTTCGTATTACTCATTTACCTACTAATACTGTAGTTCAATGTCAAAATGACCGTTCTCAACATAAAAATAAAGCTACTGCAATGAAACAGTTACAGGCTAAATTATATGAATTAGAAATGAAACAACGTCAATCAGAACAACAAGAGGTAGAAAATGGAAAGTCGGATATAGGTTGGGGAAGTCAGATTCGTTCTTATGTATTAGATAAATCACATATTAAAGATTTGCGGACTGGTGTGGAGAATACTAATACTCAAGCTGTATTAGATGGTGATTTGAATAAATTTCTTGAAGCTAGTTTAAAATATGGATTATAATCTTGGTAATCGGAGATAATCTACATTGTTAAAAAAGATGTATAATTTTTCCATATACATCTAAATATCACACAATTTTTAAATTTAATCACAAGCATTCATAAGAATTGTTATAATTTAACTTTTGTTTTAATTTTATCCATCACTTTTGTAATTGGATTTGCTTGCGAAATTGCACCAGTTGTTTTAGCATCAGAATTAGTTTGACTTCTACTAATACGTCTGGCATCAATTTCCAAATCAGTTTGATTCCAAGAAAATTCATTATTAAAGGTAAACCAAATATCTTTATAACAACCTCGATAACCACCTCTTCTTGCTAAAGGTTTATCTTCTGGTGTTAAGCGTGAATCTTCATAATAACACCAATCCATAATTACCCAATCTTGATTACCATAATTTCGATCAGCTAAATAAACACAATAAGCATGTCCACCTTGTGGAGCAGTAGGGGAAGCTTGCACATAACCGGCTGCTACCTTAACTCGATATGCAGGAATTCCAGCTTTAATCATTAAACTGGCTATTAAAATAGCACCATCTTCACAATCTCCCACCCCAGATTGTAAAGTTTCAAAAGGAAATAGCCAAAACTCTGGACAATCACTAGCATCTTCATCTCCTACATAATCTAGAAAATTTACTACAAATTTTTGGATTGCTTGAGCAGTCTCATTATGAGTGGATTTTTTTAGATGATAATCATTGATTATTTCAGTTAGTATCGTATCGTTTGGAGTTATAAAACATTTTACATCACAAACAATTCTTTCATTATCTCCACGTAAAGCTCTGCCAGTATACGTTATAGGAGATTGTCGCCATTTATTATTCCAAAAATGTGCATTTTGATTCATGATTTTTCTCTAATTTAATAATTATTTACTTCTATTAAAAATATTCCTTATCGGTTTATCTAAGTTTTTCTTTTTAAATCACAGTAGCCAATGAAATAAGAATTACACTACAAATAACTACTAACCAGCTTATCTTGTCAGTTAGAGCAAATTGTACTGGATCGTCTAACATTTGTTGTCGATTAGCTAAAAACCATATTCTAGTAATCCAATATAATAATAGAGGGCAGGTTAACCATAAAATAAAAGGAGAGTTATAAAGAGTGGTGACTTTTTCACTGCTAATATATAAAGAAAATACTAATATTGCTAAATAGCCACTGGTCGGGCCTATATTGGCTATCATATTTATATCTCCAATTTCATAGCCACGATTTCTAACTTTCTTTTTATTGGTTAAATGCCGCAATTCTACATAACGTTTTAGCAAAGCCAAACTCATAAACATGAACATGGAAAATGCTAATAACCATGACGAAACTTCTACTGATGCCGCTAAACCACCAGCTAAAATTCTGTGAGTATATAAACCAGCTAATACAATGACATCAACAACTAATTTTTTCTTAAGATAAAAAGAATATGTCATCGTTATTAATAAATATAAAGCTAATATTCCAGTAAAATCTAAAGATAACCAGCATAATGATATAAAAAAACCTATAATAATCAATATGATAAACATAGGCAATCCATATTGGATTGGAAGCTTACCAGATGCAAATGGCCGTTTTCTTTTGGAAGGATGAACTCTATCTGCGGCTAAATCTAATAAATCATTTAATACATAACCTGCTGATGCCATCATGCTAAAGGCTAAAAAAGCTAACATTATATCAAATAACCTAGCAATATCCAATATCTGATGAGCTAATATTAATGGTAAGAAAATCAATACGTTTTTTACCCATTGATGTGGACGTAAAGCTTTAATCCAAGTTTTCCAAGTTGCTTTAGGAGCTGAAAATATCTGTTTAGCTTGACATTGTTGTTGTAAAAAAGAACTAGGAGTAACTAAATATGCTTCTTGAGCAGCCTGTAAAATAGGTATATCAGCTTTAGAATCACCTATATAGCTATAAGTTCCAAATTTTTGTTGAATACAATCCCGCTTAGTTATTCCTATCATATTAATTTGCTTATCACTAGCGATAACTTCATCAAATAATTGTAAATGTTCAGCTACAGCATCGGCAATTTTTTGATTAGCAGCAGTCGCTAAAACTAATTTACGATTTTTAACCTGACGTAAAAAATCTAATACTTGTTGATTATATGGTAAGGTAGCTATATCCAAGGTAGAATGTTGGGAAATTTGATATTTAAAATAAGCTTTACCTTTTAACAACCAGATTGGTAATAAAAAACTCAACCAAAAGTTTTGGCGTAATAATACTAATATGCTTTCCCATAATGAATCGGTGGCAATTAAAGTTCCATCTAAGTCAACACAAAGAGGGTTTAAATTAGAGTTTGTCATGGTTATAAATTAGGATTGATTACCTT
>DRQV01000274.1 GCA_011371325.1 Thioploca sp. | reverse complement strand
TAAATATATTAATTGGGCTTTCTGATTCCTTCGTAAATTTGACAATGTATTATGGATTATTTAGTTTTATATTCGAGACTATGAATAATCTTGCTCTTCCTATTGGAATATTTGTTATAGTTTTAGGTGTTTGGGAGATATTCAGAGACATGAATATTAACAAAGAAATTTCTAAATTCGGAGCGTATAAGAATGAATAATAAAAGCATGTTAAATAGAATTGGGGTTAAATTTAATGATGAAATTAATTCAATTAAAAAGGCTAGACTAGATAATGGTATTGATAAGAAAAAAATATCAACTGCAAGAATAACTAATTTATTTATAACTCATAGAGATTGGGCTACGATAAAAGAAGACACAATAAATTTAAATTTAAGGATTTTGAAAAATGAAAAATAAAAGAGGGACTACAACTGTATACCTATTGTTATTAGTGTTAGCTTCTTTCTTCGGAGCGATATTTTTAGGTCTTGCTGTCTTCAGCTTTAATACAGTTAATAGTGTTTTATCTCAAAATATAAATATAGGGCAAGTTAATTTAAAAAATGCAACAGATACAACATTCGGAGCTATAACTCATGGATTTGTAGGTAATGCTGATTTGATAGGAATAATTTTATTGATGGGAATGTGTCTCTTAATAATAATGATGGGATATTATTTTGGAAGTTCTAGTCCTAAGATGTTTTTTATAGTAGATGTGTTTTTAATAGTTATATTCTTTATTCCTGCCGTTTATGTTTCACAAACATATCTATTATTCATAAATAGCACAACTCTTTTACAAGGAACATATACTAATATACTGTCAAAGACATCTAAATTCGTTTTACATCTCCCATCCATTATGACAACCGTAGGAGTTTTAACAATGATATTAAGTTATGTTGGAATAAGAAAGGACGATAAAATTAATAATGAGGTTAGTGTTTTAGGATATTAATATGAGAAAGATATTTTTATTTATGCTATTGGGAATGTTTGTAATTAGTTTCGCCTCTGCTAGTATGTTTCAATCTAACTTAATTTTTAATCATAACAAACTAACTATCCACCAGAAGACTTTCCTAAAAGACAATATCTTCCATCACAGGAAGAAACTATTAAGAAACTACGGAACTTATGAAGTCCATAAAAATAAATGGTTAGGCTTACTTCGAGGAGACACAACCCAAACCTACACTCTCTTATCTTCGGACAATTCAATCATAAATGCCTATGCAATCCTAGATGTTCATAATTATCAATCAGAAAAACTATTAACTAAAATGAGTTTTACAGGCGGAACTCCAAGAGATTTAAAACTATCCTATTGGGTAAATGAATCTTATTTTCAAAACAGACCAATCTATAAAAAAGTTTGTCTAAAGAAAAAGATGTTCTCAACAAATGAAACTATTCAAAATAATTGTAAACAAATAAAAGTTAGAACAGAGAAGATAAAAAAATACAAAGCATATTGGAAACCTTACAAAAACCAAATACTTCCTATTGGAGAATATAAATTAAAAATAACTGCGAAACTTCCACGAGCGAATCATAAAGTAGATTGGGTTTTACACACTGGTTCTCAAGATATTGCCTTAACTGATTGGTTATGGTGGAATAATAGTTGGGGGTATAAGAAAGAAATAAAAGTGCAAGAGAATTCAGGAACTACATTAACTAATTATTCAATTTTATTACATATTCTTTATAATTCTAATATGAATACAAACTTTTCAGATTTAAGATTTACTAATTCTGCAGAAAATACGGAATTAGGATATTGGATTGAAAATTATACTGCCTCAACAGATGCTTATATTTGGATTAAAGTTCCAACATTAACAGCGTCAATAAACACTTCAATTTATATGTATTATGGAAATTCAGTGGCAACTACTACGAGTAATTTTAACAATGCTTTTTTGTTTGCAGATGACTTTTCAACAAACACTTCTGCTGATTACACAGATTATGAATGGGACAGTTCAGCATCAGTCCCTTTTTCTGTTTCTGGGGGGATATTAAGTGTTTCTGCTAATGCATACCACACAACGGTTCTAAAAAATTCATATTCCACAACGTTATCTACAACGAATGGTTTTGAAATTAGTGCAGATATGCTTTCAACTGGAACTAATTGGGGAAGATTGGGGATTATTTTAGGGACAGATTATATTAGTGGTTCACAAGATGTAGGATATGGACATATTCAAACAGATGGTGGAAGTATAACTTATCTTGATAAAAAAGTTGCTGGAACATATTCTACTATTTCAACAGATACTTCTTTAACTTTTTCTACAAATACTTGGTATAATGTTAAATTGAGAGTTTCAAATCAAAATTGGGAGGTTTTAGTTAATGATGCTGTTAAAGGAAGTGGGGCAATTACAAATTCATCAATTTATGGAACGATAAACCCAGCATTAATCTTCAGACCATCTACTTCGGGATATACAATGCAAGCGGATAACTTCATTCTTAAAAATTATGTTCCCCAAGAGCCAACATACACAATAGGAGCAGAACAAACTCCAATTGTTCCAACTATATTAAACTTACCATATAATAATACTTTCTTAAATTATTCAGATGTTTTATTTAATTGGACATCTTATGATATAGATCTTTCAAATTCAACTGGAGATTTAACAAGCACAACTCTATATATCTGGTATTCTAATAAAAGCCTATATAAATCTACATGGATTCCATTACCTTCTTTACCTAATGTAACAACAACTCGAACAGAAACTTTATCAGATGGAAATTATATTTGGAATGCTGAAACTTGCGGAGTTGGAGTTAATTGTTCTTTTGCTGTTTCGAACAGAACTATTTTTATAGATGCAACTCCACCTACAATAAATGTTTCTTATGCTCCCAATGGAATAATAGATTATATGTATCCAAATTATAACTTAACTTTAAACTTCACAGCATCAGATAGTCATTTAGACTCTTGTTGGTATCAATATAATAATTCTAATGTATCCGTGCCTTGCACAAATGCAACATTAAACAATGTTCCTTTCAATTATCAAAAAGATAATAATGCATTAATAGTTTATGCAAATGATACTTACGGAAATTTAGCAAGTAAAACAGAGATTTGGAATTATAAAGTTTACAAAATAAATCAAACTTATTCTAACACAACTATAGAGGGAAGTATCGAAAACTTTCAGGCATTAATAAAAGTAAATCCAGATTATTCAATATCACAAATATATTTCTATTATAATGAAACTCAAAATTCAGCCTTAGCCTTTACACAAGATAATCATACAATTTTAATTAAAAATGATATGTTAATACCACCTATTAGTAATAACACTAACTTAACATTTTATTGGGACATAATTTTGGACGATGGAACAAATATAAAACTAACTCCAAGAAACCAAACTGTCTTAAATTTAGATGTAGATAATTGCACAAATTACAATAACAAAATATATAATTTTACGATTGTAGATGAGGATACACAAAATAAATTAACTACTTCATCGGAAGAGATAGCGATTAATATTTTTGATAGGACTAAAGAACATAACGTTTTATCCTATTCTAAAGAATTTACAAATGTTAATCCTATAACAATTTGTCTTAATAGGAATATCTCTACGGAATACTATGTAAACGCAATAATAAAATATTCTAATACAAACCACGCAATAGAACATTATAACATAGAAAATCAACTATTAGATAATTCTACTCCTATACAAAGTATATTTCTATATGATTTAAACTCTTCGTTATCAACAGATTTTAAATTTATCTTTACAGGTTCAGATTATCTTCCAGTTGCCAACGCCTTAGTTTATCTTGAAAGACAATACATAAAAGAGAATGTATTCAAAACTGTAGAAGTCCCAAAAACGGATAGCAACGGAGAGACAGTTCTACATATCATAAGGAATAATATGGTATACAATATTAAAGTTGTAAAGGATGGAGAAGTTATTGGAAATTTTAAAAATATTATAGCCTTTTGTGATGATTATACAGTAGGAAATTGCGTTATAGCTTTATCTCAATCGCAGGTAGCTCAATCTGTCTTTAATTTCAATGATCTAGGCATAAAATACAGCGGATTAAAATACAACTCTACAACTGGAAAAATAAGTATAAATTATATAACTACTGATAGCTCTACTAAGACTATAAATTTAGTTGTTACAAAAAATGATATATTTGGAAATGATACAGTATGCAATTCTTCTTTAACTTCTGCTGGTGGAACTATTACCTGTGACGTTGGGACTAATTTAGAAGAAAGCGAACTTAAAGCTTATGTCTATGTTGATGGAATATTAACAGTTCATTCTAATATAGTTATTTCAAAAAGCGATTATGGGCAAGGAGGATATTTAGTATTGTTTATAATGGCAATTTCACTTATCTTTATGTTCAGCGGTTCAAAAACCGGTGTGTTGATTGCTATAGGTGTTACAACTGCGGGGGCTATTGGATTAGGAATGATAACTGGAACAATGATAGGAAATAATAATGGTGCTTCTGCTATGGGAGTATGGTTATTGGTAATATTGATAATGGGAATTTGGAAATTAAATTATGGTAGGGTTCAATAATGGTAAGATTTTCAGCAATATTTATGAATTTTATGTTTATCAGCCTCATGATATTTTCTTTATTTATGGTTATAAGTATAACCCAATCTAATAATTCACAGAATATTAATAAAACATTTATTTCCAATTCACGTATTAATTCAACATATGGAAATTTTCAAAATAATTTAAATAGTATAGGAGAAGATAGTAATAGCCAATTTAATAAATTCAAAAATAGCTCTGCTAAAACTGGTCTATTATCTATAATTATCCCTGCTATTGTTGGAGCTGGTAATACTTTCTCTAATATGATAATTGGAACATTTAGCACGTTAACAGAATTGCCAGTTGTGTTTTTGGGATTGGATCCAATTGTAGTTTCTATAATAAATGGAGTGCTGGTCTTATTAATCTTAATGGCATTATGGGCAGTATACAAACTAGGAGGTTAAAATGGTATGTCAGGAATTAACAGGTAATATAAATAGTTCTATAAGCAGTATTTTATCTTATCCTTCTACGTGTGTCCCACAATTTTGGGGAGAGATTATGGGAGCATTTTTTATAATACTTACTATGATATTATTTAATCGAGATAAAGATAAATATTTGAAATCTGACATGATAAGTGCTATGGGTGTTAGTTCGATTGCTACAATATTTGTATCACTAATCGGGACACTTATAGGTATAATTCAGAATAACGTTTTTATTGAAATATTTGTTGTCGGAACAATATTTATTATAATATGGCTTTTGAAGAAATAAAACTTTGTTAACAACACTATATAAATATGTTAACATAATCTAAATTATGAAATATAGTGAAAGGAGGTTTTTTTAATATGGGAAATACAGCAAAAAAGGTTCAGGAAGCTGGAATGATACTTAGTGGTCTTGG
>DRQV01000273.1 GCA_011371325.1 Thioploca sp. | reverse complement strand
TTAGCCTTACACATATCTGTTGCACATAAGTAGCCATCAGAACGCTGGCGAATTGTAGCACCGTGAAAATCACGGCTTATTAATTGAGTGGTCATTTTTATAGACTATCCACAGTAGTTAATTAGGAAGGATTTCACAGACATTTGATAAAAACACTTAGCAGAGTGGCATTCTGTGGTTACCACCTTTTTGGATTGCATGTCCTAGCTAAGTGCATGGGAAATTATATAGGTAAGTTGTTTATTTGTCAAATTATTACGTTCCTACATAGAGATAATGCCTTGTTTCTACAGCATAGGTATTTTTGAATAACGATGAAATTGGCAAAATGAATTGGTAATTAATTTTTATACAAGAATAGGTTTGCAAACCCTGTCCAGCATAAGACGAAGCAGAGCTTCTTGGCGGTGCGTTCCCAAACTGGAGTTTGGGAACGATAATAAACATTTTTTACAGCAAAAGAACTTTCAGAATGAGTTATTGAGTTTGTTGTTTTCATCCTAAAAAAAATCATGTAAATCAAGTAAATCATGGTTTAGACAAGAAGATGTAATACCTCCCATTTTCACGAAGTGGGGAGAGCGGTGTCCCAAAACTTAGTTACTTTGGCGAGTGCTTAGTAGGACACTACCGCATTTTATAACTTTTAATATACTTTTGGAGTAGTTTATTATGTTATCCGATAATTACAGTAAAAATCGTTCCGTTTGTAAAAAGAACTTCAATTTAGGAGAGCCACTTCAGTGGCGACTCTTTATCAATCTGTTATGGGCTATTGTTTGTTTCCTCCAATGTAGCTCATTGTCCCTACCACAACTTCTTACCAAGGTTACTTGGAAAATTCCGAATCTAAACCAATGCCATTGTCAATATGGAATGGTGAATGGTGAGAAATAACCTGTGAGGTATTGAGGCGATACTGTGTAGAAAAATCTAGCAAAGCTAAAATTTAGGGATGTGTATTGGTAATTATTAATGATGGATTTGTCGGTATCTATAAAAGTATTGGTAAGTTCATTTTCTAGCTGTTAAAATTATTTATTGATTAATTTTAAAAAAAATTAAATTGGTGGTGTATTTTTATATAATATATAATTGACTAACTATCACATATATTCTATTTTTTCTTTATAATTCATCGTGTTAGCTTTTAGCTAATTTTCGTAACAGGCGTTCTATGTCTTGTGAAAATGGTTTAATTAACTATTTGTTATATAAAGAAAAACTTAAGTGAAAATATTTTTTTAAAAAGTGTTGCATTTTTTTTAAAGCGGTGTATCATAAGTTGTACAAGGTTTAGCTTTGGAATATTTCTAACATAAATCTTGGAGTCCTGTTTGCAAATTTGCTCTTTTTTAATTTGTAAGGTTTTTGTGTTATTAATCAGTGGTAAAAGCGGTGCGAACGTTTGAAGGGGCTGATACCAGATGATATTAAAGCTGTTTAAGTTGGAAAATGATGTTAAATTAAGTTTGATGGTAGTTGACGAGAATTACTATTTAGTCGTTTTTAGCGGCTGGGTGTAATACTCTCCATTTTTATGAAGTGGGTGGGGAGGGCGGCGGTGTCCGAAACTTTGTTATTTTGACGAGTGCTTAGTTGGGACGCTACCGCAACCGTAGGGACAAGGCATGCCTTGTTTCTACATTCTTTTATAATACTTTTAATATACTTTTGGAGTAATTATTATGTTATCCAATAGCAGAAAAAAGGAGGGACCGCCAAATGGTTGGGGGTTGCTCTTGGTTAATTGTTTTACGCCGGATGTGCCGGTGGTATCTACTGCGAGGGCTAGTTCCCTTAAATCTCCTGTTTGGCGTGGTGTTGTGTTGGTTGCGCTTGTCGTGGGTTTGATGGCAACCCATTTTTCATATGCTGACGAACAAAATAAACCACCCGTTGCTGTTATGGATGTTAGTCCAAATTCGGGAAGTGTACCATTAACTGTTGATTTGGATGCTACAGAGTCTTACGATTCTGATGGTAATATTGCAAGTTATACTTGGATATCAGGTGATGGTCAAAAGGTCACTGGTGTTCAAGCTCAAATGACTTTCTCTGCTAAAGGCATTTTCGCAATTGACCTTATTGTTGTGGATAATAATGGTGCAGTTGCTGAAAAAATTGCTTTGGTATCGGTTGGTAAAATTGGTTGTGCGGGTCAAACTGCTTACAATCTTGAAACTGGTACTGTCTACTTACCTTTTGTTGATTTGGCTATCGCTCCATCTATAGTGGATGTTACTAAACCAGTAATAGTTATTGATACATTAGAGGGTGATTTAAAATTAAATTTTGCAAACGGTTTAATTGATATTACTCGAATTGGTAATGTGGTTTCTGAAGATAAAAATTCCTCCTGCCATGCCAATTATGTTCAAGATACAAGAATCTTAACAATTCCTAGAATTGATGTTCCAGTTATATCTCCAATGAATGGAACTCCTACACTTTTAGGTACTGATGTCTTGGTATTGGGCGTGTTTGAGACCTTCTTCAGTTAGTTCGTAGTATAGACGTTTTTTGTTATCTCGGTGATTAGTTTGTAAACCAAGTTCAGTTAATTTTATATTAACCGATCTGGCATTTTTTAAACCAACTCGTTTAGC
>DRQV01000272.1 GCA_011371325.1 Thioploca sp. | reverse complement strand
TGTTCTATAATATCAAAATTTAACAATGCTAACCAATCTTTAAGTCGTAATAAAGATAAAAACTTTCCATTCCAGGGGATGGTACGTCGTACACGCCATAGTCCCCATAAACTAATGGGATTAAAGCCAATGACTATTAAATGACCTTCATGAATTAAAATTCGTTCTATCTCTCGGAGTATTTCATGAGGGTTAGTTTCAAATTCTAATACATGTGGCAATACTACAACATCAATGCTATCATGAGCAATTGGCAACATATCAGCAAAACCAAAGATACTAGTATATGGTTTGTTGATGGTATTAGCTGCTTTACTTAGAATGCAACGATGTTTAATCAAACTACTGTTCAATAAGTTACTATACCCAACATTGCTAATCTGCAATAAGTGATAACCGAATAAATGTGGTAAAATCTGTTGCATCATTTCAGATTCTTTACATAGTAAAAGTCTTCCTAATGAAGTTTCAAACCAGCCATTTAATTGAACAGTATAATTCACCATTAAAAAGGGAATTTCATTCCTTCTGGTAAACTAATACCGCCAGCTAGCCCGGAAATTCTTTCTTTGCTAGTTTTTTCTACTTTTCTAACTGCATCATTAATAGCAGCGGCCATTAAATCTTCTAACATCTCCTTGTCTTCATTCATTAATTCAGGATCAATTTCAACTTTTCTAATATCGTGCCTTCCAGTCATAACAATTTTAACCATGCCGCCACCAGATTCACCTATAACTTCCATATTAGCTAATTCCTTTTGAGCATCTTCAAAATCAGACTTCATTTTTTGAGCCTGTTTCATTATGCCAGCTAGTCCATTTTTCATAAATTTATTACCTTAATTTAATAAATATCTCTTGTAAAATTTATCTATACTTCGTGTGGTCTAGTTCAAGTTTTTCCACTAAACATTATAGTGAAATCTAATCTAAGTAATTATTTATAAGACCTATTAGTTAATTCCACTTCTTCAAATTCTAATATTTCTTTATGCAATATTTCAGGCTGATTTTTACCTTGATATTCCCAAGCAGCAACATAGGCGAAATTTTCATCATCACGTTTAGCTTCATTGTCTTTAGTTTGATATTCCTCACGAAAATGACTACCACAAGATTCATTGCGGTGTAAAGCATCCATAACCATCAATTGACTCATTTCTAAAAAATTAGCAACTCGTATAGCTTTTTCTAAAGTTTGATTTAACTCTTCATTAGCTCCAATCATTTTGAGGTTTTGCCAAAAATCAGCTTCTAATTTTTTAATTTTATCTTGAGCTAATTTTAATCCAGCTTCATTACGTGACATACCACAATTATCCCACATAATTAATCCCAATTCTTTATGAAATTCATCTACAGTTTTATTACCTTTAAGAGATAATATTTTATTAATTCTATCTTTGGCTGACTGTTCAGCTTGCTTAAAAGCAGAATGCTCAGTAGATATTTTTTCTGAGCTTACTAAATAATCAGCTATTGTATGAGAGATTATAAAATAACCATCAGCTAATGCCTGCATCAAACCACTAGCTCCCAAACGATTAGCTCCATGATCAGAAAAGTTAGCTTCTCCTAAAGCAAATAAACCTGGAATGGTAGTCATTAAATTATAGTCAACCCACAAACCGCCCATAGTATAATGTACTGCTGGATAAATTTGCATTGGTCTTTCATAAGCATTTTCATCAGTTATTTTTTCATACATATGGAAAATATTACCATATTTGTCTTCAATCTGTTTTTTACCTTGTCTTTGAATTGCATCTTTAAAATCTAAATACACTGCTAGACCAGTTTTACCAATACCTTTACCTGTATCACAAATTTGTTTAATACTGCGAGCTGCTACATCTCTTGGGACTAAATTGCCAAAGGATGGATATCTTTCTTCTAAAAAATAATTTCGTTCAGATTCTGGAATATCATTAGGATATCTTTTATCAGAAGAATCTTTTGGAACCCAAACTCGACCATCATTGCGTAATGATTCTGACATCAAGGTTAATTTTGATTGATGTTTTTCGTATAATGGTAAACAAGTTGGGTGAGTTTGGACAAAGCTTGGATTTGCAAATAAAGCTCCTTTTTTATGAGCTTGCCAAGATGCAGTAACATTACCACTCATATTATTGGTTGATAAGAAAAATACGTTACCATAACCACCTGTGGCTAGTATTACTGCATGAGCAGAATGAGATTCTATTTTACCTGTCACTAAATTTCTTACCACAATTCCACGAGCTTTGCCATTAATTACCACTAATTCCAACATTTCAGTGCGTGGATACATTTTAATTTTGCCATTCCAGATTTGGCGGCTTAAAGCACTGTATGCTCCAATAAGCAATTGCTGACCAGTCTGGCCTTTGGCATAAAATGTTCGTGATACTTGAGCTCCACCAAAAGAACGATTGCTTAATAAACCACCATATTCACGAGCAAATGGAACTCCTTGAGCTACACATTGGTCAATAATATTGCCACTAACTTCTGCTAACCGATAAACCCCTGATTCTCTAGCTCGGAAGTCGCCACCTTTGATAGTATCATAAAATAAACGGTAAACGCTATCACCATCATCTTGATAGTTTTTGGCAGCATTAATTCCACCTTGAGCGGCAACACTATGAGCTCGTCTAGGACTGTCTTGGAAACAAAATGATTTAATGTTATAACCTAATTCGGCTAAAGTTGCTGCTGCTGCTGAACCGGCTAATCCAGTTCCAACTACTATAATGTCGTATTTTCTTTTATTGGCAGGATTTATTAATTTTAAATCAAATTTATGTTTGGTCCATTTATCTGCAATTGGGCCTCTAGGAATATTGGCATTTAGTTTCATAGCTAATTTTGATGAATTTTAGTTAAATTCAGGATAACATATTTTAAAATTCAAATGTAGGTTTTGGTAATTCTTAATTTTTAATTAAACTCAAAATCAACTGTTCATTGGGTATTAACGGATTAAAATTTTTGATTAGGAATTAATTTTAATTTCTATTAAATTTTCAAAAAATTATGGTGGTGGATGGGGAGGAACAGCACGAATTAATAACGATTTTATCAGTGATGAATCACTTACAGTAGATTTTAAATGAACAAGGTGTTCACAAATAAAAACTATAATATGTTTAGTCGAACTTTAGATATTTTTAGATTGTTTTGGAACTTGTTGGTCGTTCCAGAATTGAAAATATTCAATAGTTATTATTTATGAATTTATCCTTAGATTGTAAATCATCATTATCCATTAGAATAGT
>DRQV01000271.1 GCA_011371325.1 Thioploca sp. | reverse complement strand
GAGATAATAACATATTATTTATATAGGCATCGTCTGAAGAAGAACTAGTTTGCCATTCTGAAGAACTATGACCTTCAATACTAATAGTCTTTATAATATGAGCGTATTCATTAAGTATGGTTATATAACGAGGACAAAACTCTGTTAAAATTGATTGGTATTGTTGATTAAGCCTAAAATCACCTGTATTAAAAACAGCATTATCAAAGTTTATTGTTAAATTATTAGGGTCAATAGTAGCTGACCAACGTGGTAAGTCATTTTTAAACTCTTGAATAAGTGCATGGTAAATAATCTTGGATGAGTTATCATGCAAAATGTTGATGTTAGAAGATGCAATAGGTAGTGTTTTACTAGGAATTTGCTTAGATAATAATGGTTTAGTTAGATAAATGGCTTTAGACTTATTGAAAATAACTGATTTTTTCTTGGATGAATTATCATATCTAATCATTATGTTAGGATAAGTATTATATTCACTAATTGAGGATAAATATAGCAAGCTAAAGTCATATTCTGGTGAAAAAACAGTTTCAATTTGGTCAGATAATGTAGTTAAATTAGATGGTTTAACTAATGTATAATTATCAGTAGGAATTAATTGTTTAGATATTATTTCAGACGAATTTTCTATGTTAAATAAAAAACTTACAGAAACCAATATTATAATTAATAATAATAATGTAGTTTCTAAAACATAATCTGAATGTTCTTCTTTTACAGTATATTTTCCAAACAGTTCCATTCATATTCCCTATTTTATTAGGAATAAGATTAGGGTAGCCGGGATTACCCCTACATTCAGAATAAACTAGGAATTTTGAATTAATCCTATTGGTAGTAACAATTCTAATGTAACTCCCGGTATATCATTACGATTATATAAGTTATAGCTACCACCACTACCTAATACCAACTTAGCAATCATTGATAATCCTAATCCCATGCCATTTACTTCGCCAGTGAAATATTTTTCACTTTGATAATATGGGGTCCATACTTTGTTAAGTTCTTGATTAGACATATATCTACCATTATCACTGATTAATAACAGTAGCATATTATTATCAGAAATTTGGGCTGATATTTCTAACGTCGGAGTATTAGATGGATGAAATTTTTTAGAATTAGTAAAAGATTCATGTAATATTAATTCTAATCCTTGACTAGAAATAGCAATAGATTTATTATTCAGATTATTATCTATTTGGATAGAAATAGGTTCTAGTTCTAAATCTATTTTAATTTTATTTAATAAATCTGCTAAATCTGCTAGTTTAAATATATTACCTTGTTCAAGTAATTGAGAAGAATCTAAATAACGTAAAATATCTAAAATTTGTTCTTGTAATCGCTTAGCACTATCTTTGGCAATACTCAGTAATGAATGAGCTTTTTGGCTAGATAAATCTATATTTTCCTGATCCAAAAATTGTAAACTAATCAAACCATTAAGTGGGGCCCGCAACTTATGAGAAACCAAACTTTGGAAAGTCCACATTTGCTGTTGTAAATTCATATGTGTACTAACATCCGTTAAACGAACTAGTTGGCCACAAAAATTATCAAAAGGTGATTCTAAAATATATACTTGTAACCATAATAATTGAGAATGTTGAGTTTCCGGACGTACTAAATATCGTGATATATTGCCAATATTAGATTCAGGCCAATTTTTCCAAGCATCATTAGGTTCTTGTTTCAAATTTTGAGTTGCTAAATGTTCGGTAAATTTTACCGAGTTAATATTCTCTGATAATAAACCTAAATATAACCTAGCAGCTGAATTTGCATATCGAATAGAATCATCATCTAATAATAAATAACCATCATCAGATTGTTCAACTACCCAATCAAATCTCATACGTTCTGTCGATAAACGTCGATAACGATTTAAACGGATAATAGTATTAACCCGAGCCAATAATTCTAATTTATCAAATGGTTTTGTAATAAAATCATCAGCACCAGCTTTGATGCCTTTTAAACGGGTTGCTCGATCACTAATAGCGGTTAGCATAATTACTGGAACTTCAGCTAATTTAGGATGTTCACGCAAACGTTTACAAACTTCAAAGCCATCCATTCTTGGCATTATAATATCCAACAAAATTAAATCTGGCATTAATTCTGTCGCTTTTAATAAAGCATCTTCACCATTTACTGCAAATTCTAACTGATAATTCTCAGGTTGTAATAATATTTCTAAAATACTACGTCCACAATCCTCATCATCAACGATTAATAAACAACCTTTTTTTTGCATAGTCTTATATAATTCTTAATAATTCTTAATTAAAAATATTTTAAATCAAGGAAATTTATTTTTCTGAATAATACAGTCAAAAATCCTTTTTAATTAAGCATTAAGTGACATTATGAATACCCATAATTTCATTATCTTGGGCTTTGCCTTGATTTTTAGCAGAATCACTACGTCGTTGTTCAAGTTCTGCAAGATACTCTTTATTAATATTTCCAGTAATATAATTACCATTAAAACAAGATGTATCAAACTGTTTGATATCTTTATTGCCTTTTCTGGCACATCCTATTAAATCTTTCAAATCTTGATATACCATCCAATCAGCTTGAATAACTTCCGCAATCTCTTCCACAGTGCGGTTATGAGCTAATAATTCACTAGCTACTGGCATGTCGATTCCATAAACGTTTGGATAACGAATTGGTGGAGCTGCCGAGGCGAAATACACTTTTTTAGCACCAGCATCACGTGCCATTTGAATGATCTGTTTAGATGTAGTGCCACGTACCACTGAATCATCCACTAACAGCACATTTTTACCGGCAAATTCTAATTTAATGGCATTTAACTTTTGTCGAACCGATCTTTTACGCATATTTTGACCTGGCATGATAAAGGTGCGTGGAATATAACGGTTTTTTACAAATCCTTCTCGATATTTACGATTGAGTACATGAGCAAGTTGTAGAGCAGCTGTACAACTAGTGTCAGGAATTGGAATAACCACATCAATATCATGATTAGGATAAATTTTTAGAATTTTTTTGGCTAAAGCTTTACCCATTCTTAATCTAGATTTATAAACTGAAATTCCATCAATAATAGAATCTGGTCTTGCCATATATACATATTCAAAAATACATGGTGTACTTATAGATTGATTACCTTGGTAAGAATGTAGTTGGCCAACAGAGCTGATAAAAATTGTTTCTCCAGGTGCAATATCTCGTACTATTTGAAAACCAAGCATGTCGATTGCAACACTTTCCGAAGCTACCATATATTCAATACCATTTGGAGTTTCACGCTTACCAAATATAAGTGGCCGTATGCCATGTGGATCACGAAAAGCTAAAATTCCTACCCCAGTAATCATAGCCACTGCCGCATAACCACCTTTACAACGTTGATGGACACCATGAATAGCTTTAAATACATCTTCATAATTAATATGTAATTTATGTAGTTTATGTAATTCTTGAGCTAAAACATTCAATAAAACTTCGGAATCAGAATTAGTGTTTATATGACGTAATTCTTCTTGAAATAAATCTTGTTTTAAGCTATCAGCGTTAGTAAGGTTACCATTATGAGCTAAAGTAATACCATAAGGAGAGTTTACATAAAAAGGTTGAGCTTCGGCACTAGATTCACAACCAGCAGTTGGATAACGTACATGACCAATACCCATATTGCCACGTAGGTTTAACATATGCTTAGTATGAAAAGTATCTCGTACTAAACCATTATTCTTGCGTAAATATAAACGATCATTATCACAAGTTACAATACCAGCAGCATCTTGACCACGATGTTGCAATACAGTCAAGCCATCATACAATGCTTGATTTACATCTGATTTTCCTACAATCCCAATAATTCCGCACATTATAGTTTAAGATTTAAAATTAAATTGTGCCACAACATCAGGCGATAAATAGCTAAAAAATATCATAATAATTGGTTTAATAATATCTATTATCAAAGATTCTTGCCATAAAATATTGGCCGGGAATTTTGTTAAGCCAGCTAATATAATTAGTATTGTTATTATGGTGCTTCCTTTGATAAATCCAAAGAATGCTCCAGTTATACATTCTAATTCATTGAGTTGAGTTGATCCTATAGAACTAATAATTAAGTCATTTAACCAACTTATAATAACAAAACTAATAGCAAACAATATTGCAAATGAAATTCCAAAGCGTAAATCAGTCAAAGGAATAAAGGTAACTAATAAATTTGCTAGTCCACTTATAAAAAATAAAGCAATCATTAAAGATAAAAACCAACTAAAAAAGGCAAATAGTTCTGTTACAAAACCTCTTGAGTAACCAAAAACAACAAATAACCAAATAAGAATAATAATAATATTATCTAGCCAGTTCATAATTTAAAATAGTTAAATAGGTTGAGTAAAACTTTGAGAATATTTTTAAAATTAATCAACTCTGGGAAATTCAACTATAAAAGTTGCTCCATGCCCTAACATACTTTCACACCAAACTTTACCATGCATGATTTCTGTTAATTGTTTAACAATAAATAAACCCAAACCAGTAGAATTTTCACCACCTGTTGGTTGTGGAGTCAAACGAGTAAATTGACCAAATAATTTTTTTTGATCCATATCACTTAATCCTGGTCCTTCATCTTTAATTTTAAAACGTACATTATTATAATTATTAGAAATACTTATTAAAATATTTTTATTAGGGTATGAATATTTTATTGCATTGGAAATTAAATTATCTAAAATGCGATGAATACTATTGGTATCAACTTTAACATAATATTTTTCATCAGGATTATTTAATTTTAATCGAATATTTTTAGATTCTGCAATTTCAGTATAATATTTGAACAAACCTTGTACAATGGGTAGGATATTCTGCTTACTAAACGATAATTCCAGCTTACCTAATTCAATTGCATTAACTTCTAAGATATTTTTCACTAAATCAAACATCTGTTGTGAACTAGTAAATATTTTGCCTGCTATTTCAACTACTTCATCATTATCTACATTTTTACAATCATATTGTATTATTTCAGAAAAGCCTTGAATAGCAGTAATTGGATTTTTTAAATCATGAACGGCCATATTTAAAAATTCATTCTTTCTACGCAATTCTTGAGTACGTTCAGCAACCTTAACTTCCAAATCAGCATAAAACTGAGCTAATTTTTGCTCTTGAAAATAATGTTCAACTGCTCCTTTAATGGTTAAGTTAAAATTAGTTGGTTCCCAAGGTTTAGCGATATAATGATAGAGATTAGCTTTGTTCACTGCATTACCAATGACTTCCACATCAGCTTGACCAGTTAGCAATATTTTTAAAGTGGCTGGCAACATGGTATGGATTTCAATTAATAATTCATCTCCTTTCATACCTGGCATTATTTGGTCGCAAATAACAACTGGCAGTTCAATCTTATCTTCTTCTAATTCCTCAATTACTTCCAATGCTTCTTCAGCAGATTCTACTGTTTCAATCCGATATTTACCAGCAAAATATTCCTTAAGTTGACATTTAAGTGCATCTAATAATATTACTTCGTCATCACCAAGTCTGCGTCTTTTGTAAAGAGCTGATTTT
>DRQV01000270.1 GCA_011371325.1 Thioploca sp. | reverse complement strand
AGTTGCAATTTCGCTTATGTAGCAATTCTTAATCATGTGTCAGTAATAATTATTGCTTTAAATATAAAGTTTTAATAAGATTTAATGGAGTTCAACTGTTTTCAACCCATATGCATACCACCATTAATAGCAATATTAGCACCAGTTATAAATCCAGCTTCTTCAGCGGCTAAGAATATTACAACTCTGGCAATTTCATCAGGATTACCTAAACGTCCAACTGGAATTTGATTTATCATTTGTTTTATAACTTTTTCACTCATGGCAGCAACCATAGAGGTATTAATATAACCAGGAGAAATTGTATTTACAGTAATACCTTTACGAGCCGATTCTTGAGCAAGTGCCATAGTAAAACCATGTATACCAGCTTTAGCCGCTGAATAATTAGCTTGACCGATCTGACCTTTTTGACCATTTACAGAAGAAATATTGATAATCCGTCCAAAACCACGATTTCGCATTCCGGTAATAACTTGCTTAGTAACATTAAATACACTATCTAAGTTAACCCGTAACACAGAATTCCACTGATCTGATGTCATTTTGTGCATAAAACCATCTTTAGTAATACCAGCACAATTAACTAAAATATCAATTGCTCCAAGCTTTTCCTCAGCTTCTCGTACCATTTTAGTAGCAGCATCAAAATTAGATACATCACCTTCGGCAATTGCAAAATCAAATTCTGTATGTTTAGCTTGCCAACCTTCGCCATCATCAACACCACGTAGCCAAGAAGCTGCAACTTTATAACCAGAGTTAGCTAATGCTATACAAATTTCCGTTCCAATCCCACCAGTTCCACCAGTAACTAGTGCAACTCTATTAGTCATTTATAATCCTCTTAATTTAAAAGAACCCATTGTAGCATATATTGTCGATATATTTTATAAAGTATTAAAAGTGACTAATTATTTTTAATACAACAAATTTGAAAGTTATCTTGGTGGGCAAATTATTACCCACCATATTTAATTACTGTTTAGCTGCTTGCTCTTGATAATATTCCATCAAAATTTTAGCAACTTCTGGCCTAGAAAATTCTGGTGGTAAATCTTTACCTTCAGATAACATTTTACGCACCTTAGTACCAGATAAAATTACAAAATCTTCTTTAGTATGATCTGGAACATCACGCATCATTACTACTTTATTCAATTTTTTGGAATAAGCAGTATGGTCGGCTTTAAAAATTTCTATTTGTAAAGCACCTTTTGGTACTCTTTCATCAAAAATATTTTGAGAATCAAAAGCACCGTAGTAATCGCCTACTCCAGCGTGATCTCGTCCTACGATAAAGTGAGTACAACCAGTATTTTGCCGAAAAGTAGCGTGTAATACAGCTTCACGTGGCCCAGCATACAACATGTCAAACCCATAACCAGTGACCATAACAGTATTTGGTGGGAAATATACTTCTACCATTTTACGAATAGCGGCATCACGCACTGGAGCTGGAATATCACCAGGTTTTAATTTGCCCAGCAACATATGAACTAAAATACCGTCAGTTTTCAAAGTTTCATAAGCCATCCGACAGAGTTCTTCATGAGCCCTGTGCATTGGATTTCGAGTTTGGAAAGCTACAACTTTTTCCCAACCACGTTCTTTGATTTCATTACGAATTTCTACTGCAGTACGAAAAGTATCTGGAAAATCTTCTTGGAAATAGCTGAAATTTAATACTTGGATAGGTCCAGAAATTACATATTTACCAGAGTTAAGAAAAGTAGTGGCTCCAGGATGTTCACTATCAGTAGTAGTAAATAATTCTATTGCCATTGTATTCATCTGTTCAGTAGTCAGTTCTTCAATAGCTTCAATCGTTTGAATAGCTAATACTGGATTACCTTCCTTATTTGGGTCTCGTAGAGCTATCCGTTTAGCATCTTTAATAGCATCAACATTGTCAGTGCGATTAAAAATTGGAACTGGCCAAAATAAGCCACTGGTAGTTTTAAAATCTTTAGCAACACTTAATCCATCAGCAATATTCATATAGCCAGTTAAAGGATTAAAGTAGCCAGCACCAAGCATCACCGCATTAGAAGCAGCAGGTGAATTTAACAATAAAGAAGGTAAAGTTTCAGCTTCTTTTTGTAATGCGTGGTGTTTATCTTCATTATAGACAAAGAGCGGGTTTAGAGTGTCAGAGCCATGTGGCTTGATCATTTAAAATATCTCCTATTGGGATTTAGTAACCTTTATTTACAAATATATTTAAGTGAAAACATCTAACATAATTAAAGAAATCCAATAAGTTTATAATTATCACCATAATCACAAATTTATTATATATTATTTTAACACTTTATAGATTAGAATGGTATGTGGAGATATGCAAATTGGAAATACTATGTTTCCTATTATATAGCACTGGAATACCCAAAATCAATTTTAAAAAGGATTAATCCATTAGCTTGCATAATTTCAGTAATTAATTCTCTCTCACAACTCTAAATCCTATTTCAGAATTAACTTCATTAGGATTAAATTTATTCCTTTTGGTAGTCCGTAATTCTCTTTCATAACTTTTATAAGAACTGCTACGTACAACTCGTTTTAGACATTTACCTCTTTTCCATTCCCATATGTTACCAGTTTCAGGAGCATTTTGATAATTAGGCCGAAAACAACTAAATGTCCATTCCATCACGTTACCAATCACATCATAAAGACCAAACCTATTAGCTTGAAAACTACCCACTGGAGCTGTTTTACGTCCATCCCATTCACTACCACAGATAGCACAATTAGCATAATTTTTTTCTAGTTTATAACCCCACCAATAAGTAGTCTCCGAACCAGCCGCAGCAGCATATTCCCATTCTCTTTCGCTTGGTAAACGATAATTATAACCAGTTTGATCACTTAACCATTCAGTATATGATACTGCATCGTACCAAGAAACATTAACTACTGGTCGTTTACCTCTACCCCAATCATTATCATATGGTAATTGTTTGCCAGTTGCCCCAGCAAACCAATCATATTCTTCAAAAGTAACTTCATATTTACTAATAGAAAAACCTTTCAATTTAACTTTATGTTGAGGACGTTCGTCGGAATAAGGTGATTTACTACCCATTTTAAACACACCACCTGGTAATTTAATCATCAATGGTCCTATTGGAATTTCTTTTAATTTATCCCGATAAGTTTCCATTGCTTTTATATTTTGTTTTTCGTTCGTTTTTTTATTATCGATACTTTTATCATATTGATTATTACTTTCTAATGATGGTGGTGGAACTGATGGTTTAGAAAACATAGACGCTATTATAATACCTAATGCAAGTGCTGATATAGCTACAACACTAGCTACTATCAATAATTTTTTACTGCTATATGAAGAAGATTGATTCTGCTCTAGATTTTTTTGTCTTTCCATCATAGCACGAGCTGCATCACGTTGTATTTTTAGCAACTCAGCATCTTTTTGAGCTTGTTGTTTTACTTTAATTAATTCTTGTTTTAAGGTTGACTGTTCTTCTTCTTTCTTTTTAATAAGTTTAGCTAACTCCTGTTGTAACTTTTCATCATTAGCTCTACGTTCTTTAACAATAGTTGCTGCATGTTTATTGGCCTGTTGTTTTAAACGATTTAGTTCAGTTCTAGCACGAGTTAATTGTTCAATTTGGGCTTGGGTTTTATTTTGGGCCTCTTCAAGATGATGAATTCTATCTATAACTTGTGATTTTTCTTGATTAACCCGTTGTCCAGTTTTTTCACTAGTAGTAACTTTTTTAGCCGGGGTCTTTTTTTCTCTATCTTTAGCTTGAAGTTTAGTGATTGCTAATTGTAATGCACTTATTTGTGAAACTAATTTATCAGCCTCAGCTGCCTTATGCCTAGCTTCTATAGCATTTGCATTTTTAGCTTCAGCTTGTAACTGATTGTAACGTTTAATTAATTTTTGAGCTTCTGCTTTGGCCTGAGTTATTGAGGACACAATTAATATTCTCGCAGTTTAAAACTAGATAAATGTGAATAATTGGTTAATGCCAATCCCAAAATTTGGATAAAGAATTTAGAAAATTATTGTATAGAACGTTTATTCACCTGTATTTCAAGCGTAGCACATAATTTAGATTCGCTTTTAAAATTACATATAAAATCGTCTAACCATACAGTTTTTAAAATAATCACAATAAATATTATAATTCCTAAAATTCCTAACACTATCCCTTTAAAAAAACTATTCGAAAAATTACGTTTGTTATTAGCATTACGCAGGGAGTTCATTTTTTCTTTTTCCAATTGCTTTTGTCTTTCTATAGCAGTATCTCGTTCACTTCTTAACAGATCAGAATCTTTCTGGGCTTGTTGTCGAAATAAATCAAATTGTTTCCTAATATCTTGATATTGAGTTTCTCTAATTTGAATTTGTTCTTTTAATTTAGCTATATCATGAGCTTTAGGTAGTTGTTTTTCATATAAAGCACGACGTTTTTCAGCTTTTTCAGCTTCAATCTGTAATCGGGATAATTCAGCTTTAGCTTGATTTAACTGCTGAATTTGAGCCCTAGTTCTCTTTTGAGCATCCTCAATATGATTAATACGATTTTCTAGTTCAAGTCGTTTTTTTTCTGCTAAACTAATATCATTCTTAGTATTAAGAGAATTCTTTTTTACTTTATTGTCAACTTTAATACTTTGTTTAGCTTGAGTTTTGCTAAGAGCAACCTGTAGCATGTTTATTTGTGAAACTAATTTTTCAGCTTGAGCTGCTTTTAAAGTTGCTTCATTATCATCAGCTTCTTTAGCCTCAGCTTGTAATTTATTATACAGCTTAATTAGTTTTTGAACTTCAGCTTTAGTTTGAGTTATTGAAGACATATATTCTAAGTATTATAAAAGGATTAATTTTAATATGTGTTATATCAATTATGTAACCTCATTTATATAATTCATAATTGACATTGAACTTTCCTGTGTTTTGAAACTGGGAATTTATGTCGTAAATCAGCTTGTTGCTTTAAATCAATATCCGCACAAATAACACCAGTTCCACGATTTAATCTAGTTAACACTACTCCCCACGGGTCAACTATCATACTATTACCATAAGTTTCTCGGCCATTTACATGATACCCACCTTGATTAACGGCAATTACGTAACATAAATTTTCTATGGCACGAGTTCGTACTAAAAGTTCCCAATGAGCTTTACCAGTTGTTGCTGTAAAAGCTGCTGGTAATCCAATTAAATCTACTCCAATCGATAACATACATCGAAATAGTTCTGGGAAACGTAAATCATAACATATTGCGAGTCCTAAACGTCCATAAGGTGTTTTAATTACAATTATTTTATTACCAGCTTCAAATATTTCAGATTCACAATATTTTTCGTTAGAATCAGTTGTAACATCAAATAAGTGGATTTTGTCATATCGGGCAATTTGTTTACCAGTATTGTCAAAAACTAGACAAGCCGCTCTAACTTTTTGTATCTTATTTGCTAAAATAGGTAATGTACCACCAACTATCCAAATTCCAAATTTTTTGGCTTGTTGAGATAAAAATGTTTGAATAATTCCATTATTATATTGTTCTCCAATTTGGATATTATCATTGGGTTGCATAGCCATTAATGCAAAATTTTCTGGTAAAATTATTAATTTGGCTTCCATTTCTACAGCCTTATTAATGAGTTGACTGGCAATCTGTAAATTAGCAACTACATTAGAACCAGAAACCATTTGTATTGCAGCAATTTTAGACATATTTTAAAACTAAAACACTCCATGTAATTATAAATTTTCAGTTGTTAAGCAATAAATGTCAAAATTATCTCATCAACCAGTATTACTAACTGAAACATTAGACGCATTAAATTTGCGTTCTGATGGAATTTATATTGATTGTACCTATGGACGGGGAGGGCATACACAAGCTATTTTAAACCGTTTAGGAACAGATGGACGGTTATTAGCATTGGATCAAGACCCAGAAGCAGTACAATCTGCTCAATCTATAGATGATGAGCGTTTTAATATTGTACATAATCCGTTTGCTCAATTACAAGCAAATATTGAAGATCGTGGTTGGTTAGGCCAAATAAATGGAATATTATTAGATTTAGGGGTTTCCTCACCACAATTAGACAATCCAACTAGAGGTTTTAGCTTTATGCAAGATGGACCTTTAGATATGCGAATGAATCCAGAAGATGGTAAAAATGTAGCACAATGGCTAGATACAGCAACAGCCAAAGAAATTGCTAAAGTATTAAGAGATTATGGCGAAGAGCGTTATGCTAATCGGATTGCTCGAGCAATTAAATGTGAATCAATAACCACTACTAGTCAATTAGCCAACATAATCACTAAAACTTGTCCACCAAGTAAAGAACATAAACATCCTGCGACTCGCTCTTTTCAAGCTATGCGGATTTTTATTAATCGTGAATTAGAACAATTACAACAAGTCCTAACTCAGACCTTAAATATATTAGCTCCTCATGGTCGTTTAGTTATAATTAGTTTTCACTCACTTGAAGATCGTATTGTGAAACGTTTTATGCGTGATAATGCACGTGGTGATAATTTTCCAATCAATTTGCCAGTAACTGTACAACAATTAAATCCCAAATTACGCATTGTTGGTAAACCAATAAGAGCCAGTGTGACTGAAATTAATTCTAATCCAAGAGCTAGAAGTGCAATTTTACGAGTGGCTGAGTTAAATTCATAATCTTGAATATTTTGCTGCTAATCGTATTGCTTCGGTCATACTTATTTCACTAGCGATGCCTTTTCCAGCAATGTCAAAAGCAGTTCCATGATCAACTGAGGTTCGCAAAAATGGTAACCCAATAGTTATAGCAATTGTTTTTTCAAAATCAAGGGTTTTAGTTGCAATATGACCTTGATCATGATACAGCGATAACACTGAATTATAATAACCCTGTACTGCTTGATGAAATACAGAATCTGCACCTACTGGTCCTACTACATTATAGCCCAATTTTTGAGCTTCTTTAATGGCTGGCTCAATTTGTTCTCTTTCTTCATTACCAAATAAACCGTTATCTCCACTATGAGGATTAAGCCCAGCAACTGCCATAGTACCGTTAGTTATACCTAATTTTAATAAAGCCTTATTACAACGTATAATATATTCCAAAACTCTTTCTTTAGTCACCAATTCACAAGCTTGTCGTAATGAAACATGGCGTGATAAAAAAAACACTCGCATGCCACGTACTTCAAACATAGTAAGTGGTTCTATGGTTTGAGTTAATTCTGCTAATATTTCAGTATGACCTATATGACCGATCTTGGCAATAGAAAATGATTCTTTATTTATGGGAGTAGTAGCAATAGCATCAACTTCACCAGCTATAGCTAGTTCTGTTGCTTTTTCAATATATTCATAAGCGGCTTGCCCACATATTGCTTGTACTGTTCCAATCTTTAATTTTGCAAGTTTAATATTATTAAGGTCTATTAAATTAATTTTACCAGCTTGATACTCATGTGGAGTATTGATAAGATTAATTTCTGTTGTTTTATTGCATATTTTTAGGGCATTCTTAATAACATTATTATCTCCTATTACTATAGGATCACAGATTTCATATAAGTTAGGCTTAAATAATGATTTAACTATAATTTCTGGACCTACACCGGCTGGGTCTCCTAATGTAATAGCAACTATTGGTTTATTCATATTTAATAATTTAGAGTAAATCGTTAGAAATATACATTCAAAAAAGAATGTTTTTAATTTAGCTACCAAAATATTTTTTAACTATTGTATTTTTTCTGTAACATGATATAATACTTGGGTTCCCTTATAAATAAAAGGGCCTGTAGCTCAGCTGGTTAGAGCATCCGACTCATAATCGGCAGGTCGTAGGTTCAAGTCCTACCAGGCCCACCATTCAAATATTTCCTTAATACCAATATATCTCTACTCAGTAGTTTGTGGAGTTGCAAGGTCAGAAATTGCTATTGGAATATTCGCTTTATCAAAACCGCCAGTAAATTGAATGAATGTTGTGCCTATTTTTTAATTTTCTATCGTTTTGTATTGTAAATATTTTTTCAGTTTTTTAAGTTCAAGTTGTTTCATGTAGTTTTCCATATATTCATAATCAGGTGCTTTATTTTCGTTAATTGGTAACATTATTCTTTGTCGTTTTATTCTTGCTGTTCCCATTTTATAACCGTATCCGTATTTGTCTTTTTGTCTTGTAATTTGTTGAGAAATAAATATTCCAACGTGTTTTGAAGGATACTTTAATCTTAGTTTACGACAATCATTTGAAAATAATGCTGAATAATCGTGATAAAATGAATAACCAACAGAACCATTACGATTTACAGATAAACAACCTTTTTCTAATGTTTTATTATTGTTTCCAACATAATAGCCAATTCCATTATTTAATGCAGTTGCGGTAACATAAGGAATATTTCCTTTTGTTCTTTTTGCTTTATAAATATCTTGTCCTGAATTTATTTCTGCAATATCTT
>DRQV01000269.1 GCA_011371325.1 Thioploca sp. | reverse complement strand
ATAATTATCCTTCAAATCATCCTTTTCTTCATCCCCAAAATTCACCAAACCAGTAGCGAAAGTAGTATTAGCTTGACTATCTAAATCAATTACCAATACTCTTTTACCCATTTTACTAAAAGTAGCTGCCAAATTAACCACAGTAGTAGTTTTACCCACACCACCTTTATTATGATAAACTGCTATTATCTTCATATTATTACCTATCAATTTAAGTTCCCTTGCAAGCGTATCTTTACCAATTAAAGAATTAATTTTATCAATATTATCCTCAATCTTACGACCCCAACAATGAAAAATTCTTAAAATATTATTCCCAACATTTCTATAAATCGCAATTTCTTTACCATTAGTCAGCATACCATAAGGAATCTGCAATTTTAGCATATAATCTTTCAACTGTTGCAAATGGTCATTTAAATTTTGATTTGGATGTTTAGCCTCAAACACTACATCAGTTTTAACCTCAGAATCAGTATAAGCTGAAAAATCCAACCGAAACCGATTCAGTTTCCGTTCTTGTCGCCAAAATTCTAAACTATAACCTAACTTCGGTAACAGATAACTGACAATTAACTTACTTTCAACTTCTCTCTCATTGTGACAAAAACTTGGATCAAATTTCATATCAAATCAGTTATTGCCAAGCTCGTTTATTGGTTTAAAATATCAATTAATGTATCCAAAAATACATGAAAACTATGGGAACGATTAGCTTGTGGTGAATTTCGTGATTCGAGAGACATGAAGGGAGCTATTGTTTTAGCAAATTTGGGTTTACTCATATAATTTTGTTTCCAGTCGGGAACTATTGTTGCAATTTCAGTAGATGGTTTACCAGAAAAATTATCAATATCCCGATATTTTTCCTTTCCCCGAAAATAATCAGCTTTAAATCTCGGTGAACATTTAGAAATAGCGTTCATATCTCCTAAAAACCATGCTTCCAATTCATAACAAGCAATTCGTATCTTATACTCACAAGCACAATTCACCATTTTTTCCTGTAACTTATTTTTCAGCTTAACGCAATCTTGTCTATCTTTATCAAGAATCACTATTATTTGTTGAGCTTGTTTAGATAAACTAGGAATTACTTTATTTAAATTAAAAATTAAATCTTCTTTACCACGATGATGTTTAATTGTAAAACTATCTTGTGTTAAACCTAAACGTGGTAAAATACCTTCTAAAAAATTTCTAGTGGAATAATCTTCTACTAAGAAAAATATCATGGATTAAACCCCAGTAAAATAATCATGCTGCCACAACCAACCTAATTCACATCCATTTTCACACATTTCTACTATCCGTTCATCATTTTTGGCTGGTGCTATACTACTGATACCATGTTCTTTTTTTACTAAAAATAGTTCTTTTATGGTTAAAGCATCTACAAAGTCAGGTGAATGAGTAGAGACAAATACTTGTCCACCACGTTGAGCATATTCTCTTAGTTCCTCAGCCAATTCTCTTAACAAAGTTGGATACAAATAATTTTCAGGTTCTTCAATACACAACAATGGACGTGGAGCTGGATCATGTAATAAAACTAGGAAAGCAAACATTTTAATTGTGCCATCAGAAGTGTATTTGGAAATAAACGGATTAGTAAAGCTATTATCTCCAAATTTTAGGAAAATTTGCCCAGCTTCATTAATACTGACATCGACTTTATCAACTCCGGGAACCCTTTGTTGCATTTTTTTTAAAATAGTATCAAAAATATCTCTTTGATATTCATATAAATAACTGGCAACTTGGCTAAGATTATTACCTGACATAGAAAGTTGTTGATCAGCACCTGCTTCATTGATTTTACGCATTTCTTCATTTTGCAGGTTAGAAACTAACCATTGTTCTAATAAGGTACGAAAACTTTTAATGGTTTTGTAACGCTCAAATTGACCAAGACCTTTCAATGCTAAAATATCTTCTGCATCTAAAGGCATTTCTTCACGTTTTTCCTTAAACTTCCACGGTTCTATATCATAATCTTGTTGATTTTTAATTGCAGAACCAACTCCCTTTGAATAATCTAAAAAATGCCAAGGTTTGCCTTTACTTCCACGCCGATATTTTAAAATTTCTCTTTCAATAAATACTTTACCTTTGTTGAAACCAATTTTTAAATAATAAGTTACCAAAGGGCTTTTTGTACCTTGTTCAAAATTACGGAATTTAATTTCAAACTCAATAAAATCCTTTTCTGGATCACTATTGCGAGTGATAACTTCTTTAAAACCACCTTCTCGATTAACTGCAACTGTAACATTTTCTTTTAAACAAGTTGCAAGGAAGCTAAATACTTTAAATAAAGTTGTCTTTCCAGAACCATTTGCTCCAAGAAAAACATTTAATCGTTGTAAATTAGTTACATGTAAATTTTTATATAATCTAAAGTTTTTTACTTTAATTTGTTCGATTTGGGTTTTCATATTTTATCTATTTTTTCTAAAATTCTTCATAAAATAAATCCTTTGATTAAATAATTTTCTACTGTTTAATTAAGAATTATTACCAACAATTGCCCACCATTATAGTGAGCAATATTATAATTAATTTAGGAACATTTATTTAATAAATATTGGATTAATAAAGCGACTGGCCGACCGGTTGCTCCTTTATTTTTCCCAGTTATCCATGCAGTACCAGCAATATCTAAGTGAGCCCATTGATATTTTTCGGTAAATCTGGATAAAAAACAAGCCGCAGTAATAGTGCCAGCTTCACGATTACCAATATTAGCCATATCAGCAAACGGACTATCAATATACTGTTGATACTCATCCCATAATGGCAATTGCCAAGCACGATCTCCACTAGATTCACCAGCTTTTAATAAATCTTGAATCAGAGTATCGTCATTGCCTAATAAACCAATAGCATGACTACCCAATGCAACTACACAAGCACCAGTCAAAGTTGCAACATCAATCACTACCTCTGGTTTATAACGTTCGGCATAAGTCAGGGCATCACATAAAATCAATCTACCTTCTGCATCAGTATTTAAAATCTCAACCGTTTGACCGGATAAACTAGTAACAATATCACCAGGTTTGATAGCAGTTCCACTCGGCATATTTTCTACACTTGGAATTATTGCCACTACATTGATTGATAATTCAAGTTCTGCTAATACTGACATAGTACCTAATATCGAAGCAGCACCACACATATCATATTTCATTTCATCCATAGCTTTGGACGGTTTAATAGAAATACCACCAGAATCAAAGGTAACTCCTTTACCAACCAATACTATTGGAGCTTTCTTACCACCATTTTTATATTCCAAAGTAATCAATTTAGGAGTTTCATTACTACCTTGAGCAACTGCCAATAAAGTATTCATACCAACTTTTTTGATAGCAGCTTTATCCAAAACTTTACAAGTTAATTTACTATGTGCTTTGGCTAAATCTTTAGCCTGATCAGCTAGATAAGATGGTGTGCATACATTGCTTGGTAAATTACCTAAATCTTTAGTTAATTTCACTCCATTAGCAATCTTTTGAGCTTCTAAATAAGCTTTTTTCGCAACATCACGTTGAGAACTAGCACTAAACACTATTTTTTGTAAATTAGGCTTGTCTGGCTTAGTTTTAAACTGGTCAAAAACATATGTAGTTGCTTGAGTTATCTCAACTGCTTGTCGAATTTTCCAAGCTATGTCATGTTCGCTAACATCCAAATCGGTTAAATAGCAAACAGCTTCTGCAATACCAGTATTATTTAAGGATTTTACTGCACTAGTAATTATCTTACAATATTGACTATTATTTATATCAGTTCCACAACCAACTAGTAAAACCCGATTAGCAGTAACATTAGGAACATTATGCAATAATAAAGTTTGCCCCAATTTACCGGTTAAATCTCCACGTTGTAATATGGTAGATAGATAGTTCTTACTTACAGAATCAATCCGTTTAGCAGCATCAGATAAAACTTGGTTTTCATATATTCCAACGATAATACAGGCAGTACGTTGTTTTTCTGGTAGTCCGCTTTTAACATTAAATTCCATATATTTTCTCAATTTTATTGAAAGGTGTAAAATAGTTTAAAAAATAGGTTACAATATAACAAATATAACAACAATCCTTATAGGAAATGCTATAACCAATTACACTTAAAGGGAGTGATATTTTTGATCATTAGTCGTTATTTATTCAAAGAAATATTATACACATTATTAGCTTTAAGTTCATTATTGGTATTAATTTATGTTAGTCATCGTTTTATGGCTTATATAACTAAAGCTTCTGTAGGAAAAATTCCAGCTGAATTTATCTTTCATTTATTAAGCTTAAAACTATTAAGTGATTTAATACTTATTTTACCATTGGGATTTTTTTTGGCTTTATTATTAGCCTTGGGAAGATTATATAAAGACAATGAAATAACCGCATTAGCCTCTTGTGGAATTCCAGTTCCAATTGGCAGTATTATTAGTTTTGGATTTATGTTTGCTATTCTAATTGGAGCATTGTCTTTATTTTTAGCACCTTGGGCTGAAGAACAGCAAGATATATTACAAGTACAACTAAAATCAGCTGCCGAAGTTGGAGGGATAGCTGCCGGTCGATTTAAAGAATTTAACCATGGAAAGGGGATTTTTTATGTCGAAAAAGTTGATGACGAAAATATGAAAACATTATTTATTCAAGCTAATTTACCAAATAAACAAGTAATTCTAGTGGCTAATAAAGGATACCAAAAAGAACAAGGTGAAGATTTATTTATGGTATTGGTTGATGGCTATCGATATGAAAATGAACATGGTAAATTAAATTATACTATTACCAAGTTTGAAGAACATAGGATTAAAATTCCTCGGTTAGTTAACTCTTCTGCTGGCCAAAAGCATGATGCCTTGCCAACTAGCAAATTATGGTTTTCTAAGCAAAAAGAGTTACAAGCAGAGTTGCAGTGGAGGTTATCTTTTCCTTTATCAGTAATTTTATTGGCAATTCTAGCGGTTCCATTATCACATACAACTCCACGCCAAGGCCAATATTCTAAAATAGTATCAGGAATTTTAATTTATTTAATATATAATAACCTACTTAATGTGGCAAAAAAATGGGTAGAGCGTGGCGATGTGTCGCCTATGATAGGAGTATGGTGGGTACATTTTGCTTTAATTTTTATAATAATAACTTTATTTTATCTACCAGAAATAAAACGTTGGGTTAATTTATTATTACAACCAATTTATTCCTTGTCATCTAAACTTTTATCACGGGGAAAATAATAATCCTTAATTTACTAATTCAGGTTGATATAGTTAATCATAAGGATTTTCCCAAATTTTATTAGCTTTTTCATAAATCAAACTATCAATAATTTTTATTATCATATCTAAATCAAGAGTATCTATTTTTAATTTAAGATCAAGTGAATCTAAACCAGGAGTGATTTCAATAATAGATTTTCTAATTCTTTGTAAGGTGTTAGGAGTGTTATTTGATAGTAATTCATATACACTATTGCCTTCCCCTTTTTTTAATAAACTTTGATATTGAGTTCCTAGCCGATTGCTATTAATAATTTGTAAAAATAATTTGATACTGCCAAAAATAGTCTTAATACTATTTCTTACCTCTTTTATCCGATAAATAATGTCTAAAACTGTTGCAGCCAAAAATAAAACCCTTATTTCATCTGGTATTCTATGTTCTGCTATAATATCATTGGCTCCGTCATCTTCAACTCCGGCAATTAAAAATTCGGAAATACCAATTATCAATAATAATTTATCATTTAATAACCCAATTAATTTATCACTTACATCATTAATCTGTTCAAAATTTAATTTAGCATCATTTTGAAAAAAGTTAAAATTTCCTTTAGCTAACATAGATTTTATCTTATCTAAATTTGGCTCATTAATATTATTGGATAAAGTGTTACTAATCTCAATCAAAATAGGATCATTTTCAAAGTTATCTTCACTGTCTTGTGATATCAACAAAGCTTTTATAACTGGTATTGCTTCATTAATCCTATTAAGATTCTTGTTAATTTTTATTAAATGATTAATAGTTATGAAAATATTTTTAGAAACTTGGGTTAGTAACTTTAGCTGTAATGAATGCGATTTATCTTTTATGAAATTTTTTAAAACCTTATTTTTTTCATTTAAAGAATATATTAGAGTTTTCAAAGAATCAGGATCTAATTTTTTATCGACATTTATTTCATAAATACTTCCAGCAGCTATATTGATAGTCTTCTCGATTTCTAATAATTTCATAGATTCTTCATAAATACGCACATATTTTTTCATTTGTACATATTCACTGAGCCGATCCTCGAGACTATTAGAAATTCGATCAAAATAACTTTTTAATGAAGCATGAGCCGAATTATTACGAGCTTTAGGATTTTTAGGATTTTTCTTTTTCATTTGTTAATAATTAAACGTAATTAATCTTTACTATAAAGTAAAAGTAGTTCTATATGCAATATTACAATCTTAAATTATGGTAAGTACTACAAACTCTTTAAATATAACCAGTACTAATTTTGATCTACAAAGTTGGCTGGAAAATATTATTAAAAATCGTTCTGAAACTGAAAAACAGGCATTAATTGATGCTTGTAATTGGGCTGAGGAAACTCATCAAGCTCGCACT
Organism: Thioploca sp.; assembly: GCA_011371325.1. Taxonomy (GTDB): domain Bacteria; phylum Pseudomonadota; class Gammaproteobacteria; order Beggiatoales; family Beggiatoaceae; genus DRQV01. Next base: position 11,923 of record DRQV01000269.1, on the reverse strand, counting down.
TATGCTGGTAAGCCATATCTAGTACATGTTGTTACAGTAGCTAATATATTAGCACAATTAGGTATGGATACAGAGGTTTTGATTGCTGCTATTCTGCACGATGTGAGCGATAATATAAATTTATATGAAATAGAAAAACGTTTCGGTTCAACTGTTATGCAATTAGTTGATGGGGTTGCTAAGATGAAATTTATCGAAGAAATTAATTCCCAAATTAATACTGGCGAACAAACCGAACGTTTGCGTAAAATGCTATTAGCGATGGCTGAAGATATACGAGTAGTATTAATTAAGTTAGCAGATCGATTAGATAATATGCGAACTTTAGGCTATCATTCTACAGAAAAACAACAACGAATAGCTCGTGAAACCTTAGAATTATTCGCTCCTCTTGCAAATCGACTTGGTATTTGGCAAATAAAATGGGAATTAGAAGATTTATCATTACGCTATTTAGAACCAGATACTTATCAAAGAATGGCAAGGCTTTTGGACGAAAAACGTTTAGATCGAGAAAACTATATCCAGCAAATTATGACCATTTTAGATAAAGAATTGCAACGAGTTAAGATTAAAGCAGATATTTCTGGTCGGCCTAAACATATTTATAGTATTTGGCACAAAATGAAACGTAAAGGAGTTGCTTTTGAAGAAATTTTTGATGTAAGAGCGGTAAGAGTTTTAGTCAAAAATGTAAATGAATGTTATGTGGTATTAGGCATAATTCATAATAAATGGCAACCTATGTGTAATGAATTTGATGATTACATTGCCAACCCCAAAAATAATGATTATCAATCTTTGCATACAGCAGTAATTGGCCCTGAACAAAAAGTTTTTGAAGTGCAAATTCGTACGTTTGAAATGCATCATCATGCAGAGCTTGGGGTGGCCTCACATTGGCGTTATAAAGAAGATTTAAAACATCAAGATACCAGTTTTGAACAAAAAATAACTTGGTTACGCCGTATGTTACAGTGGAAAGATGAAGATGATTTTATCGATCAATTTAAAGCCGAGATTTTTGAAGATCGAGTTTATGTTTTATCGCCTCAAGGTGAAGTGATAGACATGCCACATGGAGTTACTCCATTAGACTTTGCTTATCATATTCATACTGAATTAGGTCATTGCTGTCGAGGAGCAAAAATTAATAATAAGATTGTACCTTTAACTTATACTCTTAAAAGTGGTGATTTGGTTGAGATTTTATCTTCTAAAACCGAAAAACCTAGTCGTGATTGGTTATTACCTCAAGCTGGGTATTTAAAAACATCCAAAGCTCGTTCTAGAGTAAAACAATGGTTAAAAAAACAGGATAATCATCAACATATTAATGAAGGTCGCAGTTTATTAGAACGAGTATTACGTCGGCTTAATATTAAGAAATATAGTTATGAAAAATTAGCCCGTAATTTAAATTGTAAATCTATAGATGATTTATTAATTTCAGTTGGTAAGGGAGAAATTACTACGGGTCAAATAGCTAATATTTTTAAAGAAGAAATATTGCCCAAACAAATAGTACCAACTTCAGTAGCTATTAAAAATAATGAAACTACTGGAATTCAAGTTAAAGGTGTAGGTGGCTTACTTACCAAAATGGCTAATTGTTGTAAACCAGAACCTTATGATCCGATTATCGGTTATATTAGTAAGGGACGTGGAGTAGTTATACATTACCATGATTGCCCTAATATTTTACGTTGGCAAGATGAAGGTAATAAACGTTTGATTGAAGTGGAATGGTCGAGAAATGACAATTCGGAAGTTTATCCAATAAATATTCAAATCAATAGTTTTGATCGGCCCGGATTATTATCAGATGTTTGTAAAATTATTACTAGTGAAAATATAAATATTGTTGCTACCAATAGTGAAACCCATAAAGAAAATAACCATGTAAATATGAATTTTACCTTAGAAGTAAATAATTTAGAACAATTAAATCGTACTCTATCAAAAATAGATAATTTGGCTAATGTTATGAAAGTATGGCGTAAAAATTAGAATTTTAGCAAAATGGGTGATAGAAGTTTTAATTGATTAGCCTCTATCACTCACTTTTTATTCAGCTTCTTCAGTCTTTTCTAGTTTAGTATCTATAGATTTTTCAGTATCTTTAGATGTTTCAACTACTTCTTCAGTATCTGATTCTGGTAGATTCTCTGTTGTTATTTCTTCAGGAGGAATAGCAACTTCTATCATATCCAAGTTTTTATCAACAGTTTTCTGACCTATTCCATTGACTTTCTTAAGATCGTTAGCAGATTCAAACATACCGTTTTTATCACGAAAGTCTACGATAGCAGCAGCTTTTTTATGCCCAATTCCACGCAAATTTTCCAAAGTTAGTGCATCAGCCGTATTAATATTGATTTTATCGATGTTAGCTTCGGCATATGCAACTGGTAAAAACAGAATTGAAAAATTTATAAAAAATAATAAAATAATCTTACGAATTAACATATTTGAACTCCTTAGTTCATAATTAATCTAAAATTACCTACCTTAATGAGGTTTGTCAAATTATGTTGAATACATATTCATTGTTAGAATATAAAATATACATAATTTAAAATTATAACATTTAAATTTAGAAAATAATGAAAATATATAAAGTTGGTGGTTCAGTACGTGATAAATATCTTGGATATCCAAGCAAAGATCAAGATTGGGTGGTAGTTGGAGCGACTCCACAAATTTTATTACAAGCTGGCTACATTCAAGTTGGAAAAGATTTTCCAGTATTTTTACATCCTGATACCCATGAAGAATACGCCTTGGCTAGAACTGAACGCAAAACTGGTTCTGGCTATACTGGTTTTAGCGTTTATGCCGCACCAGATGTTACATTGGAAGAAGATTTACAACGCCGTGATTTGACCATTAATGCTATGGCCATAAATGAGCAAGGTCAATTATTTGATCCATTTAATGGTATGGCAGATTTACACAATAAAATTTTACGCCATGTTTCTCCAGCTTTTGCAGAAGACCCTGTTAGAGTTTTACGAATTGCTAGATTTGCTGCTAGATTTGATTTTAACATTGCTGATGAAACTTTAATTTTAATGAAAAATATGGTTACTAATGGTGAAGTTGATACCTTAGTAGCAGAACGAGTTTGGCAAGAAACAGTAAAAGCTTTAACAACTGATAAACCAGCTAATTTTTTTAAAACATTACATACTTGTGGAGCATTAGAGCGGATTTTTCCAGAACTTAATAATATTATTGATAATTCATCAGCTATCTCATATTTACAACAGGCTCGTTGTCAAACTGATGATAGTCAAGTATTATTTGCAGTATTAATAGGTAATTTGGACGATATAGACCAAAATATTAAATCTATAAAAACATTATGTAAACGTTATCGAATACCAAGTCAATATCGTGAATTAGCAATATTAACAGCTCGTTATCATAAACTATGTCAGAATATTATGGATTTGTCTGCTAAGAAATTACTCGATATATTGCAAGGAATAGATGCTTTTCGACGTACACAGAGGTTTGAACAATTTTTATTAGTTTGCAAAATATATCATGGCAAATCTGCTCAGGAACTTTACAGATTGTTTAAAATAGCGAATCGAATTAAAGTAGCAGAAGTAATAGAAGATGGTTTTCAGGGAAAAGAAATCAGTAAGGAATTAAGCAGGCGGAGAATAGATATAATAGCCAATCGAGGTAATTGAACATTATCCAAATTACCTACGATTTTTTAGGTTTAAAGTTTTTAAAATTTAGTTTGGATTTTTTTGTTCTGGTTTAACATGAGAGGCTAACATATCATCAGCCAAATCACTATCAACTGATTGACCTTTAACATTTTGCAATGGTAATTCATAGTCATTCCAACCTTTTACTCCAGTTTTTAAAGATTTAACTGATTTGTAGCCCATAATTTGCATAGTATGAGCTGCTAAAACACTTCTATGACCAGATCGACAAATTACAATGACCTCTTTATTTCGTGCTTTAACAAGTTCTGGTATAGTATCATCATAGCCATAATCACAAGCTAATTCTAAAATACCTCGAGGTACATTCATAGAACCTTTTATATGCAAAACTTCAAATTCATAAGGTTCCCTAATATCTAATAATACTGGATATTTACTCTTATCTATATCTTTTGGCAAATCCCATGGAAAAACTTCTTTAACTGTTTTTAAACAATTATTAACTAACTCTTGGAAACTTTTCATATTTTCCACCTACAAACAAATTTATCGAACCGTATTAAATGGATGTTAAAACAATATTATATTTGGCATTAATCAAAAAAAACAATACTAGAACGTATCATCAATTAAAAAAAAGATATAACAATAATGATTATAGTATACTATAAGGAAGAGTAACAAGACAGATTGATTATAATTACTAAAATTCGCATAACTCAATGCGAAGCTTTATTAGTAATTTTACAACTATTATCCAAGTAAATTTATGACATTATCTCCTGAAGACAATTTACGTTTAAATGTATTATTAGCAAATACTCCACAGGCAATTAGGATTGATGAATCTAAGATGATTGTTTATGGTTTGTCAGAAAAAGGTGAGGCAAAAATTCATTTGCATCCTAACTGTCGTCATGAAAAATATTTACGTCAAATACGAGAAGTAATTGCTAGTCATTTGCGTAATTCTTCTGGAGTATATCCAGTTTATTTACGCAATTGGGGACAAATGGGCGAAACCCAGGATGAAAATTTAGCTCAATGGTTAATGTTAGGAGAAGCTGAAGCTGTAGTAGCAGTAGCAAATGCTTCTGGTTTAACTCCAGAATTAGCTCGTCGAGTATGGTGGTCTATGCCTAATTCTGACAATGCTCGTAGCATGCTTAAAAATCCTAATTTGGTTACCAGTGAGTTTGGTAAAGAATTAGCTCAGTATATAATTGAGTATCTGCCATTTGAAGAAGAGCAGGTTGATATTATTGAATCTGTGCGTTTGGTGTTACAAGCTGATTTAATCTCAGAGGAAATTTGTCAAAATTTATGGGCTAGAAATAATAATTCATATTTAATTGGTTTTTTATGGACTCGACCAGATAATTTACCCATACAAATAAATGAACATATTGATTTTAAGAATATTAATTTAAAATTGACACCTTTGGTAAAAAATAATCTAGCTGCTCAGTTAATTAAAATAACTTCTACCAATGGTCAAAGTTTTCTGCATATTTTCAAACAAATATTACATAAGCCTAGCGATCAAGAAGTGGTTAATATTTTATTTGACGTAGTAAGTAATTATTTTAGTAAAATATGTCCTCCAGAATACAATAATGATATGACAATAGAAGATTTATTAGAACAAGCTGAAAAAAAATGTGATTCTGCTCAAGAAATATTAACTTTACTACCTGAATCTCGTAAAGCAATAAAAGCCATGCTAGTATTATCAGGGTTAAACTATTCAATTTTACGCCCAATATTTTCTAAAACTACAGCAATTGGAAGTTTAATGAGGAAAAAGTTACTTCCAATTACCGAACTAATTTTTGAACAGATTAATATTTTACAAAATGAAAGAATTTTATAAAAAGCGAAAAGTATATAGCATTTCCTGATTCAGTTAAATATAACTATGTTCCGTTCTATTCCCACAAGCTTCACATTGGTAAATCGGATAACTTGAGTTCGTTCTTCTTTTGACCATAGTTTGAACAAGTTTTAGAAAAAGGAAACACTATTATTTAATTATTAAAATGAGACTCCTTTATTTAAAATAGTAATTTCAACTCTGCGATTTTGTTGCCGACCACCTTCAAAACTATTACTGGCAACTGGCTGAGTCTCTCCAAAACCTTGTGACTGAATCCGATTAGAAGCAACATTTCGTTTTATCAAAGCAAATTTAACCGCATCGGCACGTCTTTGAGATAATCCTAAATTATACTCATCACTACCACGATTATCTGTATGCCCACCAATCAATACATTACGCTCTGGATGTTGATTAAGAAAGTTAGCAATTTTGCCAATATTTTGTTGAGCGGATGATAATAAGGTAGCTTTACCACTACTAAATAACACATCACCCAAGGTAACTACTAAGCCACGATCAGTTTGTTTACCTTTTAAATCAGCAAGTTCATCTTGCAATTTTTGAATTTTAATTTGTTTAGCAGTCAATAATTGTTGTTTGGCTGCCAATTCTCTTTCTTTAGCTTTTAAATCTCTTGCCTTAGCAGTAATTTCTTGCTCTCTAGCTTGTAAAATAACTTTATCTTTTTGCTTGAGTAAATCATTTCGTTTAGATTCAGCAGCTTTACGCTTTGCCACAGCAAGAGCCATTTCCGAACGTTTTACAGCCATAGAAGCTAAATGCTTCATTTCATCCACGTCTTCAGCATTTTCAGCTTTATTTAGAGCTTTTTCAGCATCATACATTGCTTCTAAATTAGCCGTATTAGGATTAGATTTAGCTTTAGAGTAAGCTGCTCTAGCATCTTTAAGAATTTCATCTTTTGGGATATTACTACAACTTGTAATAATCAGTGCAACAAATAATATACTAATGATATGTTTCATTATAAATTTCCTAGTTACGTTCTACTTCTTGTTTTAAGGTTTCCACACTCTCACGCATTTCATCGGCAGCTTTACTAGCTTTTTCAGACTCGGCTTTGGTCTCAGCCAACGAAGCATCCATAAAGGCTTGTTCTGCCAAACGAGATGCTTTATCGTACTCTTCTTCTTGAATTGCTTGTTTAGCTTGTTCCAGATTATCTTCTGCTTGACGCAATTCTACAGCAGCAAATTCTTTAGCATTATTGTCTTGAGCTCGACTAATAGCTAATTCCGCATTGGCTATTTTTTCAGTAGGTGGTTTTTTTGCAGTACCACAACTAGTAATTAATCCAATGGCAATAAATAATATGCCAATTTTTAACAACATTTTCATGGATAATAATTCCTCTTTAAAAATAGTGGTTGGAAAAAATTTCTATGTTAATAAATTATTAAACTAAAAATATACTAGACAAATAAAATTGAGTCAACTACAATTACAAACGGTAGTGTTAGATTCTTAATATTATAATTAAAACTTAAATATTGGTTTAGGATATTAAGAAATTTATTTGATTTAAAATAGGAGATTTATTATGTTCACAAGGTATCTTGCGTTTAAAATACCAATCGGTATTCCTTCCTGGCTATTAATAGCTATTATACTGATCAATAGTCATGTCATGGCATTGACAGTAAATCCAACTTCACATGATTTTGGTTCTATCAATGTTAATTCTACTTCAACTCAAACATCTTTTAAAATTAATTCTGACATAACAATTTCGTTGGGTAATATTGATGAACTTGGCAATGTAACTACTACTATTGATGAACTTGGTAATGTAACTACTGCTTATTCTAGTGAATTTAATACTACTAATAATTGTGATAATACATCTATTAGCAATGGTAATAGTTGTGAACTTGGCATTACTTTTAAACCTGAATCTGCTGGTGTTAAAGAGTTAAATCTTTCCATACCTTATAAGGACGAATTAGGTAACCCAACTTCTATAATCTTGCCATTAACTGGTAAAGGTGTTGCAGTTGCAGCAATTGATGCGAAAATATCCCCAGAATCTGTCGATTTTGGAAATATAACGGTAAATAGTTCTTCTAAATACGAAAAGATTAAAGTTTATAATATTGAAAAGCTTGACATGCATATTAAAAATGTTGAACTTGCTGACTCTGATAACTTTGTAATTAAATCTACTAGTTGTAAGAAAGCTAAAGTCAAATCTAACCGTTATTGCTATCTAAAAGTAATTTTCACACCTAAATCAGTTGGACTATTAGAAACCACTGTTTCTATCCCCTTGTATGAATCTGGTTTTGCTAATGATCCAGTAATAATTAAGACTTTATCATTGACTGGTAATGGAGTAGCAGCGATCCCTGATATTCAACTTAATCCAGCTACTGTTGATCTTGGAGAAACCCAAGTTGATAGTGGGTCAGATTATGTGCCTGCCAGAATTAGAAATAATGGCAACTCTCCATTAGAAATTGGCCAAATTGATTTTAGTGGTGATGAAGATATTATTGTTAAATACGATTTCTGCTCTAATACTAAGATAGGTTCAAATAAATATTGCACAATGATCCTACAATTAAAACCAACTAGTTCTGGTGATAAAACTGCGACTTTATCAATTCCTTCCAATGATCCAGATAGCCCAACAGTGAAAACATCAATAACTGGTAAAGCTCTTGGTTGGTGTGAAGGCGATGATTTTCAAAGAGGTTTACAAGTTTGGCCACAGCCATTAAATTTTGGTACTGATATGATTGGTGCAGATCATTCTATGCGGACTTCAGTTTATACTTGGGCCAATGGTTGTGATGGACTTAAAGTAAAAAATATAACTGTAATTGGAAATGATGCTAATGAATTTTCTATTCAAGATAAACATTGCTATCATGGTAGTTGGAGAAATAGGTCTTACTCTTCTTGTTCATTTAAAACTAAATTTGCTCCAACTGTTGCTGGAGATAAAGATGTTCAATTACAAATATCCTTTAATGATGATAGCGTAAAAACTGCTGATATAAATGCCAAAGCGGTTGTAACTGGTAATCCAGCATTAACAGTTGAACCAGCTAGTTATGATTTTGGTGAATCAACAGTTGGTGTTTATAACTATAGCAATTACCAAATGTTTGTACTGGAAAATACTGGTGATGTCAATGTCAACTTTGATTCCATTTCGGCAGTGGGTGATACCGAAGATTTCACAGGCTATAATTGGTCTTGGTGTACTTACATGAATAGTTTAGGCCCTAATGAACAATGTAATTTCTATTCTTATTTTATACCAAAGGAATTAGGAGATAGGCAAGCAACAGTTATTGTTAAATCTAATGCTGCTCAAACTAATGTAGGTCTATCTGGAATTGGTACTGAACCAGCGGATTGTTCTGAAGAAAATATTACTATCGAAAGCATTGCTAGTGGTAATTGGGCGGATCGTGCTGAAACAGACTCAGAAAATCAAGAATATTGGTATTGGAATGTTTATAATACTCCTACTAATACTTGGAAACGTTTGAAAAATCTAAACGCTGATGAAGAAGCAACTCCTAATTTACCAAGGTCTGGTGATGTAGTTAGAATTAAAGCTGGTCATACTGTATCTGGTGTTCCATACACTAATATTAGAGCTTTATGTATTGATAAAAATGCTACTTTGGAGAGTTCTGCTAGTCAAGGCAGATATCCTTATTTGAATGTAAGAGCAACTGATTACATAGAAAATAAAGGTACTATTCAAGGTCTTAATGGTGCTGATGAGGATGGTACAACTACTTGTAATAATTCTAATTGGTGGCAAAATATTGGTAAAGCTGGTTGTGCTCAATCAGGTGCTAGTATCTATTTGAGTGCCACTATAGTTCGTAATGAGGGTAGCATTTATAGTGGTAATGGTGGCGATGGCAAAAATTATGGAGCTTATGGTGGTTGGCTTGGTATTTATGGTACAACTATTATTAATACTGATGATATAGGAATTATTGATGCTGGTAAAGGTGGTGATATAACTGATACTTTGGCTGGACAAGCTGGTAGTGGAGGTGGTATTTCCATCTGGGGACGTGATTCCTTAACTAGTGATGGTCGTGGTATTCACGCTGGTAATGGTGGTAATTGTAATCCAAATGCTACTAAAGCCCAAATTGGTGGTAATGGTGGCAACATGCGAATGAATGCAGGTAATGTTGTCAATTTGTTAGATGGTTCTTTTTCCACTGGTAAAGGTGGCAAGAACTGTGAACCATTGGGTGAAAATGGTCATGATGGAGGATTTAATACTGATCCATCAATCCTAAATCTAAATGGAGCTAATGTTACTATCGAAGGTGGTGATGTCAAAATCTACGGTGGTGAAGGTTGGCAATTAAATTTATCCAATATGGAAAACACTATTAAAGCTAGTGGTGATATTACTATTGCAGTTGGTGAAGGTGGCACAATTGATTTAACTGGTGCTTCTGGTACTGCGTTACAAGCTGGTGGTAATGTCAATATATTTGCTGATAATGTTAAATTGGATGATGGTCAGAGTTTGACAGATATCATTGAAACTGATGGCAAAATAATATCAGGACCAGCTAAAATTTTACGAGATGTAAATCTATCAGCACCCGGCAAATTATCAGGTGAACCTGGTGATGTATTACCAATAACAGTAACTATTTCTAACGGTAGTGCTGAAACTGATACTTTTGCTATAACTATAACCGATTCTGCTGGCTGGACTATTGAAGATATGTCTGGAATTGATAATGGTACAATAACAGTAGCAGCTTTACAAAGTGTTGAGATAACTTTTAATGTTATTTTAGATTCGGAAATAGATGCGACTGATGTTATAAGTATTGTAGCAATTTCTCAATCCGATATGGATACGATAGCAGAAGCAGGAATTCAACTAGCAGTCGTTGCAGCTAAAGATTTAATTAATGATTCTTCCCCTGGCATTAATGATGATCCTTTTATTAATCCAAACAGTAGTTGCCCAATTACTGGCACTATTAACACTGTGTGTAGCAACAATGGTCGAATAATTTCTGATGCTATTATTAATGGTAGTATTTCCGGTGGTGAGCTTGCTGGTAATATTACAGTTACCGGTATGGTTTCCAGAGTTACTATCAATGAAAATGCGGTAATAACAGGTGGTAAATTTACAGGAGATATTATCAATAATGGCCAAATTAATGATTTTGAATTTGTTGGTACTAGTATAGAAAATGGTATTTTAGGCGGTATTATAACTAGCTCTAGTTCGGTACAAGGTACATTCAGGAACTTTAGTTTTGCTGCTGATGCTCAACTTGAAAGAGTCAATGTACAAGGTAATGTTCTTGGCGATATCAATGCTCCAGCTATGTTGAAAAACTTAACTATTGAGGATAATACCTACTTAGAAGGTGTAATAATTGGTTCTGAGGTAATCTTAGGTAATAATATTACTTTTGGTGCTGGGGTACATTTTGATAGCTTGTTACCTGCTATTAATGCAATCGTAGAAGATCAAGGTTTAGTTATTACCCAAAATGCTGACCAGTTGCGAGCTGAAGATAATGGTATCTTATATGCAGTACAAGTTGTGGCATCCAATCGAGCTAAACGAAAAGCTAGTTTGCAATTGACTCCAACTCAAACTGTGCATTTTATAACCGCTACTAGTTTAGACATCACTACCCAACCAGCTGTACAAGATATTAATGCTTTACGATCTGCTTTAGCAGCAATTGAATTACCAACTGTAGAAGTACAAACTAATGGTAATATTAAAGTTATTGCCTCTGACACTGTTTGGTATAGTGCTAGACCTGATTTATTCTCAGTCGAAGTAGGGACTGATATTACAACTGGGTTATCTGTAGCAGAAACAGTAAATTTTGTCTTTACATTAAATGGTAAAAAACGTAAACAGTCATTTTATGCAGCTCCAGCTGATATGGATACTTTATTGGCTATTGATGGTGCCGCTAGTTTAACAGCTCAAGGTTTGCGTTTTACTCTTGATGGTACAATTTATAGTGGTCGCCTAGATTATGAAGTTACTCAAGGTGATGTACCAGAAGATGGTAAATTTAGAGTTAGTGAAGAAAATGGTGGTATGGTATTAATTTATCCAAACGGAGAACGACAAAAGTTATTTTCTAATTGAGGATAATTTTTTGCTGTAGAAATATGGATGTCATGAAATTAGTGGCATCCTTTGAGATTTGCTTGATAATCAAATTTTTTCTTATTTAATATTATTGTTAAGTTAAAAAGTTTAATTAGTTAAATATCTAATTAAATAAAATAGTTAAATGATATCAGCTATACAAACTAAAATAATATTCAATATAATTTATGATAAAAATTT
>DRQV01000268.1 GCA_011371325.1 Thioploca sp. | reverse complement strand
CCAACCAATAAAATATCAATTCCAGCTTGATCAATTATACTAGCAAAACTAGCATCATAAGCAGTCAAACAGGTAATTTTTTCTCCATTTTGTTTGAGTTTGTCTAATTTTATCATATTATACGGAATTGGAATCAAATGATTAATTTAAGAATATACTATATTTGGATAGACTGTAATAAACGCCAATCATCTGCAGAAATTTGTACAGACCATTTGCCCAATATTAATTCTGGTAGTTTATTCTGATACATATCATCACTAACTCGATTTAGAACAATATCTTTATCAAAACCTGAACGAGTATGATGACTAAATTTAAGATTGAGTTTATCAGGTAAATCATAAGCAGAATTTTTATCTAATCTCACTTTAATAAAATTATTGTCAAGGTTTAAAGTAGCCTGTAAACCATGTTTAACTGCCTTTTTATCACGTTCTAATACCAAATTGATTTCTAAGCCTTGTTTATAATAATCATCTATGACCAATCCATCATCGGAATTAATAGCTAATGAAATAGTAATCATGCCACCGATTACAGCAGAAACAGGAAATAGAATTACTAACCAGACAAATAGTTCACGATACCAAGGTTTTTTATTCATAAATTTTCAACTTATTTCTAGGTATTTTGATTAAATTTTTATAAAAACATAATAATATAATTATTATTTTAATGCAACACTATAAATGTATAATTTATCTAATTTAAAATGATATTATTTATATTTAAAATTCCTTTTTTATAACTTATAAAGTCACAAATATTCATCTAATAAAATTATTTATTCTAAAAATTCTTGAATTTTATATATTCTAATTCAAATAGTATAACAATATCCTAAGTAGAATATTCTTAATCATATATTTCTTATTCTTGGTTTTAATTAAATGCACATTCCCCGTTATTTTATCGATGAATTAATGGCCAAAGTTGATATAGTTGAGCTAATTAATAGTTATATTCCATTACGTAAAATGGGTAAAAATTATGTCGCTTGTTGTCCTTTTCATACCGAAAAAACCCCGTCTTTCACTGTCAGTTCCGAGAAGCAATTTTACCATTGTTTTGGTTGTGGAGCTTCTGGGTCAGCGATAGGTTTTATGCTTAACTATGCTCGGTTTGAATTTGTAGAAGCAATCCAAGAAATTGCATCTAGGGTTGGGATGGAAGTTGTATATGAACAAAATGATACTTCCCCTATCGATAATTCTATTGTTGATTTGTATCAAATTATGCAACAAGTAGCCACATATTATCGCCAACAATTACGAGAATCTCAAATTGCGATTAATTATCTTAAACAAAGAGGATTGACTGGTCAAATTACTCGTTATTTTGGATTAGGTTATGCTCCAAATGGTTGGGATAATGTATTAAAAATATTTGGTACTGACGCTGAAACACGTAATAATTTATTAAAAACTGGTTTAGTTACTCAAAATGATGCCGGACAACGTTATGATAGGTTTCGGAATAGAATTATATTTCCAATTTTAGATCGACGTGGGCGAATAATTGCTTTTGGCGGTCGAGTTATTGATCAGAGTAAACCTAAATATCTTAACTCACCAGAAACAACATTATTCCGAAAAGGTGGTGAATTATATGGTTGGTATTTTGCTCGTAAACAGGGAGTTTTAAAAACGGTAATTGTAGTTGAAGGTTATATGGATGTTGTAGCATTGGCACAATATGGCATTTATTATGCTGTAGCTACCTTAGGCACTGCTACCACTGCGAAGCATTTAACATTTTTATTCCGCAATGTATCAGAAATTATTTTCTGTTTTGATGGTGATGCTGCTGGACAAAAGGCTGCTTGGCGAGCTTTAGAAATATCCTTACCATTATTACAAGGAAGCCGACAAATTAGATTTATTTTTTTACCGCAAGAACATGATCCTGATGGTTTAATACGTTTGGAAGGTACTCAAGCTTTTAATAAGCGTATAGCACAAGCCACTCCATTATCAAAATTTCTATTTGATACTTTGCAACAACAAGTTGATATGAATAGTATTGATGGGAAAGCTAAATTGGTAGAATTAGCTAAACCATTAATTAACCAATTACCAACCGGAGCGTATCAAGATTTAATGTTACAAGAATTAAGTAAGTTAACAGGTTTAAATAATTTATTTGTAGCCAAACCACAGTTAAAACAATCCATGGATACTAGTTTTAGAGAACTATCTTTGATTGAACAAGCAATTGTATATTTATTGCATTATCCTGAATTAGTTAAATTAATAAAATATCCTGAAAAATTATCGTTTTTAAATCAAGATTATATAAAACTCTTATTAGAGCTTATTGAATTCATCCAATTTCATCCTCAATTAAGGCTAGGGGCGATTTGTGAACATTGGAGAGGTACGGAATATGAATCAACGATTAATTTATTGGCGAAAAAGAAGGCTCTTAGTTTTGAAAATATAACTGGAATTATAGAAGATGAATTTACTAGCATTTTAAATAGGTTATATCAATCTTATCAAAAAAGTATTGATTTTTTAGCACAAATTAACTCAAAACTTGCCCAAATAACTCAGGAAAATATCTAATAACAGCTTCTTATCATATTATCCATTAACCGATAACAATCGACACAATTATGAACCGAGAACAACAGCAATCTCAACTTAAACTGCTCATTGCCAAAGGTAAAGGCCAAGGTTTTTTAACTTATCATGAAGTTAATGATCATTTACCAGATGATATTATCGATCCAGAGCAAATCGAAAATATTATAGATATGATTAATAATATGGGAATAGCTGTACATGAATTTACTCCCAATGACGATGATTTAATGATTACTGATACTCCAATTGCTGACGAAGAAGATGCCACCGAAGAGGCTGTTGCAGCCTTGGCCAATGTAGATGGCGAATTTGGGCGTACTACTGATCCAGTTCGTATGTATATGCGAGAAATGGGTAGCGTTGATTTATTGACGAGAGATGGTGAAATTCAAATAGCTAAACGGATTGAAGATGGTTTAACTCAGGTGTTATCCGCATTAGCAACTCATCCAGATATTATTGCTGAATTTCTAAAGAGTTATGAACGGATAAAAACTGGTGAAATCAGAATGGCTGATATTATCACCGGTTTTAAAGATGGCTCTGAACATGGATTAAATGTAGGAATTACTGATGAGTTTGATAATTCTCATGATAATACAATTATTGAAGAGCATGTAGTTGATTCTAAAGAAGTTTGTAAACATTTTAATCATTTGTTTGAGCTTTATATTAATTTGAATCAAGTAGAAAGTTCTTCAGGAACTAAATCAACTAAATATATACAATTACGTAAAGAACTAGCTGATTGCTTTTTAAAATTTAAATTAATACCTAAAGTTATTGATGAATTATCTCAAAAGTTACATGATAGTGTGGATTTGATTAAAGAACAAGAATACAAAATAAGAGATATTTGTATATATAAGGTAGGTATGACAAAAAAAGAATTCTTGTCATCTTTCAAAGATAATAGTACTAATCTACATTGGATACCTTCTTTATTAAATAGCAATAAACCATATGTAGGTAACTTAAAGAAGTATCACAAAATACTAATGCGAATCCAAGAAAATTTAATTATCATGGAAAAGCAAAGTCGCTTAAAGATTGCTGAAATTAAAGAAATCAATCGGAGAATGTCGGTTGGAGAGGCTAAAGCACGTCGAGCTAAACGGGAAATGATTGAAGCTAATTTACGGTTAGTTATTTCTATCGCAAAAAAATATACTAATCGTGGTTTGCAATTTCTTGATTTAATCCAAGAAGGTAATATTGGTTTGATGAAAGCAGTTGATAAATTTGAATATAAGCGAGGATATAAATTTTCCACTTATGCTACTTGGTGGATTCGGCAAGCTATCACTCGTTCAATAGCAGATCAAGCTCGAACTATTCGGATTCCAGTACATATGATTGAAACAATTAATAAACTTAATCGTATATCTCGTAAAATACTTCAAGAAAAAGGTTGTGATCCAACTCCAGAAGAATTAGCCGAACGGATGGAAATGTCGGAAGAAAAAGTCCGCAAGGTATTGAAAATTGCTAAAGAACCTATTTCAATGGAAACTCCAATTGGAGATGATGACGATTCTCATTTGGGAGATTTTATTGAAGATACTAGCATTCAAGCTCCACTCGACTCTGCAACTTTTGAAGGTTTACGACGTGCAACTCAAGATATGTTATTGGGTTTAACACCACGTGAAGCTAAAGTATTACGAATGCGATTTGGAATTGATATGAATACTGATCATACCTTGGAAGAAGTTGGTAAACAATTTGATGTCACTAGGGAACGGATTCGACAAATTGAAGCTAAGGCTTTGCGTAAATTAAGACATCCTAGTTTTTCTGAACAGTTAAGAAGTTTTTTGGATTAGAATAAGGCATAGACCTGGTTGATAGCATTTCTCAATTGGATATTTTGAATTTAATTAAGAATTGTTATAACCAGAGCTAAGTTTGTTGCTAAAAACCTACATTTAAAGAATAAAATACTCCACGTTCTGAGCCAACCAATGGTAATTCATTAAGTTCACCACGCCGTACATATTCAGGTATCGAAACTTTGGTATCAGTAAGATTTTGAATTGATAAAACATGTTTCAGTTGCCAAGATTTATATTTATGCTGATAAGCAAAATTGAAACTTAAATTAAAATAGCTATCAACTGATTCTTGATGACTATTGGCAGTACTGCTATAATTACCAATCATAGAAATATCAACATCTTGAAAACTTTTATATACTCCAATTGAAGCGGTATAATCTGGCACATATTTAAAATTATAATGTTCAGTTCCAGATAATTTATCACCATCATCACCAGATATATACGCAAAATTTAGAAATATATTGGCTACTTTAGGATTTAGATACTTTAATTCAAGCTCCACTCCTTTAGCACTAAACTCTTGGCCATTGGTATACACGCTAACATTTTTAGCAACTGCGCCATCATCGAGTATGACATCATCTTTAATCCGATGGATTTTATTTTTATAAATAGAATAATAAGCTAATGTTTGAATATAGAAATAACCATTTATATGTTGATAACCAATTTCAAAGGTATCAGCTGTTTCTGGTTCTAAACTCTCAGTACCAAATACGCTTTTGGTTGGAGTTATAAAATATAGTTCAAATAGACTTGGAGTCCGAAATGACTGACCAGCGATAAATTTAATTGTATTTTTAGCATCTATTGAGTAGACAATAGTCCCCCGTGAAGATATATTTTCTCCAAAAGTTTCACTTTTAGTAAGCCTGCTACCAATCAAGATACGCCATTTAGCTAATGGTTTCCAATCTATTTGAGCATAGCCAGAATATTCATATACGCTTCGGTCGGAGAGATTATTTTCTGCTAAAATAGTATTGGTAGATTGCTGAATATTTTTATATTCTTTGCTGGTTCTAATTTCATAATCTGTTCCCAGTTCAAATTGTAATTTATCATCCCAAGTAAAAATATTACTGATGTTGCCACCAATTCTTTGTCCTAATACATTTGCTCTAATATCATCGTCAGCTGATCTGGAAAAATTGCGTTCATTTCTATCATAAAATAGTTTTATTTTAGAGTAAAAATATTGACTCCAATTGTGAGAATAAGTATATCCTAGTAAAATACCATCAACATCATGATTATTGCCAGCTCCGGCAGAAAATTTCTGAGTAGAACCTTCATAGTTACCTTCATCATTACGAAATACATTAAACAATAAAGAATGATCTTGATAATCTAAAGCGGCAGTAGCATTCAAACTATCATAATAATCTACAATATTTCCATTTATCCCTGTTTCATCAGTAAAATTATCTTGATAACGTTGACCATGTTCTTTATTAGCAGCGGTAAATATAGATAATTTATCTTTTAAATTATAACGGTAATTAGCTCCTATAGAATTCCTATCTTTAGTGCCAATATCAACGTGTAGCTGTTTAGTATCCTTGCGTAAAATAATATTTACCGCTCCAGAATAGGCTTGTGAGCCATAAATTACCGAAGCTGGCCCACGCAATACTTCAATTCGTTCTACATCATGAATACTCAATCTATCTAAGTTGCCTTCTCCAGTTATTGCATGCCAACTTGGTATATTATTGATCATTACTAATACCTTATTAGCATAATGATCTTGCAATACCCCTCGTATAGTAGTAACTTGCTGTTTGAAAGCAGTTCGATAGACTTGGATACCAGCTAAAGTTTCCACTGCGGTAGAAATTGAAGCAAAGTTATATTCTTCAAGCATCTGCCGATCAATTACAGTTACTGTAGAAGGACTTTGTAAAGAAGTTTCAGCTTTGGTAGATGCTATATCGAGTTCTAAATTTAAAAAATTTTCTAACCGCAAAAAATGTAATTCGTTTTGTAATTCAATATCTTGTTCTTCAGCATAGCAGAAGTTAGCAATAAAGATTGTGATAAAGATTAGTATTTTGGATTGCATATAAATTTAAATAAAATTTGTAATTCCCTAAATTAAGAGAAAATTAAAAGGATAATATTTTTGATAGAATAAAAAGTTGATAACCATTCTTGAATTTTAGTAATATTTATATGATAGTTATGAAGTTACTTAGAAGAACATACTTGGTTCTTTTCTCTAACGAAAACACGGTTATAAATTTTCTAACCGTTTCAAATTCATTTCACATTGATCGAAGCTATTTTATACATCAATGTTTACCACTACTTTCTTTAGGACTACTGGTAATTTCAAATCTATTAACGCATTATGGGTCCTAAAAAACGAGCTTCTTCTGTAATAGCTGATTTTGGGTTATCTTTTGCAGTTAAATTGAAAGTAATCGTCATGCTACGCTTTGATAGATTTTTAGCTTCTGCTATTAAACGGATTGGTACGGTAATAATACTTCCTTTATTAATTTGAATATCTTGATCTTTCAGTAATTTTAAGTCTTTAATACCGGTTACAGTTAAATCGTAATTATGTGGTTTATCATCTAAATTCATAATTCTTAGTTGATAGACATTTTCGATTAAATTTGCTCCTACTTCTTTAAATAAACTAGTACGATCTCTAATGACATCCATTTCAGCCATTGAACGTCCACTAATAGATATACCTATACTAATAAATATCGCTATTAAGATACCACCATATAGAAAAACACGTGGTCGCAATACATTAACTGGAGTTCCGTTAAGACTATTTTCAGTAGTATAACTGATTAATCCTCTGGGATAATCCATTTTATCCATAATGTCATTACATACATCGATACAAGCTGAACAACTAATACATTGATATTGTAAACCATCTCGAATGTCAATTCCAACTGGACAAACTTGAACACACATTGTACAATTAATACAATCACCTAAATCTTTTTGTTTCTTAACAGCTTTTCTTTTCCTTGGGCCTCGATTTTCTCCACGTTTTTCGTCATAAGCTATGATCATAGTATTTTTATCAAACATTGCACTTTGGAAGCGAGCGTAAGGACACATATACATACAGATTTGTTCCCGTAAAAAACCAGCATTTCCATAAGTGGCAAACCCATAAAATAATATCCAAAAAGTTTCCCAATCACCAAAATTAAATGTCAAAAGTTCATGAGTTAAGTCGTGTATAGGTGTAAAATAGCCAACAAAGGTAAATCCAGTGAATAGTGAGAAAATTATCCATAAAGTTTGTTTCGTTACTATGAGCCGAAATTTACGCAGTGACATTGGAGCTTTAGCAAGTTTGAGCTGTTTAGCTCTATCGCCTTCTACTAAACGTTCCATCCATAAAAAAGCATCTGTCCAAATAGTTTGAGGACAAGCAAATCCACACCATAAACGTCCAGCTAATGTAGTGAAGAAAAATAATGTTATAGCTGCTAGAATTAAGATAAAAGCTAGATAAATAAAATCCTGAGGCCAAAATGTAATTCCAAAAATATGGAATTGACGAGCAGGTAAATCAAACAATACTGCTTGCCTATCTCCCCATGATAACCAGGGAAGTATATAGTAAAGTCCTAATAAAATTAGACCACTTAATGCTTTTAAACGTGAAAAAAATCCAAATGTAATCCGTGGATAGATTTTTTTATGTTTTGCGTATAATTCATCTGTTGGAGAATCGATATTTGATGGTTTCATATTTATAATAAAAAGTTATAGTATGTAAATCATAGATATTAGGGATAATTTTTAACATATAGTTAATTGTGAATTAATATAATGAAAGTCAAAATCATTATTAATTAACCATATTCACTAATTTACAATTAAATTGGTTATTTATGACAAATCCCGAACACTTAAAAGTATGTAAGTATTTAAACTAGGCAAAATTTTGTGGTTAGATTAATAGAAATTTGAGCCTTAAATATTAAATTATGATTTTTAGTGTAAAATTCAAATTTTATTGATCTTTAACTAGATAAACAGAAATTATTCAACTGAATGTTTCTTGAAAATATTTTTTCCTAAAAGATAGCCTATAATCATTCCTAAACTTAATTCTGTTAAAACAATCCAAAAACGAAATAATAAACTTAGAAAAATTGCTTGTTCTAATGGCATTATCTGTGACAAGATAATACTAGACACGGATTCTCTTACTCCTATGCCAGCAGGTGCAAAAAGTGCAAAAAATCCTAATGTTATGCTTATTGTATTAGCTAAAATCATCCAAACTATTATCGTTAAATTTAATTCATTTTGGGTTATAAAAACAAAATATATTCCACTAAATATCAAACCAGATAAAATCCAAATCATCATATAAAAAACTAATAAACTAAGATAATTTTGTTGGGTTATTATTTCTTTTACTTCGATTATATTTTTCTTAAGGTAATTCATTAATAAGTTATATGTTGCGATTAAAAATCGTTGGATATATTTTCCTATAAATCCACTTAATAAAATTATAATCATAAGTAAATAAGCCCAGTTTGTTTCTATTAAAAAAATAATAGATATGGAACTTATAATTACACTAGCATGTATTAGTAATATCTGTTCTTGAATACTTGTGACAAAGATTTTTTTTACATCAATCCCAAGTTTTTTCAATTGAGTGCCACGAGCTATTATCCCCCAAATTTTCCCTGGTATGTATTTACCAATACTCACAAGTACTAGTTGAGAAAAACTTTGAAAAAGAGTAATATAAACATTACAAGTGATTGATAGTAAATATTTCCAAGTAAAACTAGCTGTAATCCAAAATAAAATGGTGAATAAAATCATTGAAAAAAAGAATATCCATGAAAAATATAGCGGTTTGGAAATATGAACTGCTTGTTCAAGTAGATAATTTAATATGAAAATAAAACTGCATATCATAAAAATCACTAGCCAGAATTTTTTGACTAAATTAAACATGCTTGTTTATCCAATGGTTCGTGTCGTTAATTATAGAATTTACTGCTTTATGGTATTCTTTGTGCGGGATAAAAATATGGTATGCCCTACAATATTAGGATTATATTTACTAGATAATTAGGAATTGCGGTTTGAGTTAATGCCACTGAGACTAAATAGAAAAATGTTGCTAATGCTAGAAAAAAAGCAGTTACTCGAATAGTTTTAGTTTTGCCTCGTTTTAAAGCAATACTACCGATGATAATATAAATTAACAATGCCATTAATTTTGCAGTTAACCAAGCTTGAGTTCCAGGGTATTGGTGTAATATCATGATTAAACCAATACCACTGATTAATAATGTTGTATCAATAAAATGAGGTATAATTTTTACTAAACGGTGTTGTAATGTAGGATTATCTTGCAACATCCAAATACCTCGTAAGGAAAAGGACAAAAAAGTAAGAATGACGCAAGAAATATGAATGTTTTTTATTATTGGATACATATTTTTAACTTAAACTATGTTTTAAATCAGAATACATAACTAGTTATTATCACGTTGTTGTTTTACCAATTTTTGTCTAATGCGTTGACGTTTTAAAGATGATAATTGATCTATAAATAATCTGCCGTTTAGATGATCAATTTCATGTTGGATGCACACTGCTAATACTTCATTTGCTGTTATAGTAAACTGCTTACCAGTTTTATCCAAAGCTTGTATTGTAATTTGTTCAGCTCTTTTTACTTGTTCAAATATGCCAGGAACTGATAAACAACCTTCTTCTGTAGATTGTTGGCCATCAGCACTAAGAATAACTGGATTTATCAGACATAAAGGTTGATTTTTTTTATCTGATACGTCGATCACAATAATTTGCTGATGAATATTTACTTGAGTTGCCGCAAGCCCAATTCCTGGGGCTGCATACATAGTTTCAAACATATTAGCAACCACTAACTGTACTTCAGCATTAACATGTTCTATTAGTTTAGCCTTAATACGTAATCGAGAATCAGGAAAATGTAATATTTTAAGTAATGCCATAATAATTAGTAAAAGTTAAACTTGATATTCTTTGAATAGTTAATATTTGAAATAAGCTAGGGTGGATAAGCAGAACGTCATCCACCTCGGCTAATTTATTAATGTAGAATAATTATAGATTGGATAAAAACATTGTATAATGTATGTTACCGGGTTTTATTATACTTATCCTAGATTTAACTATTAAAAATCATAAGTTAATATATCATTGGCTCTACGACAAATTTCTTGGCCATAATCAGTCCAAAGGCCTTGTCCCCAATAACGATAACAGCTAGTCTGAGACGACATTAAATGAAATAGAGCATTACGATATTTATATTCATTAGTAGGAACTTGTGGTTTGAGAGCTTTTTCATTGAATAGGATACTGACTTTTTCCATTGGTCCAAGCACATTATCATAACCATCAACCCAAGAAATATCATTAGTCCAACTGCCACCTTCCATATGGAATTGATGATTTTCCTGTTTAATTTCTGCAATAACTTGTTCCATTTGTTCCGAACCACTTCCAGGTTGGAAACGATCCCAAATATGTTTTTGCATGGATGGCTGAATTACTGGAAAGTCTTCTTCTTTAATTCCCATTGCAAATAAATGTTCCAAATATTCTGTAGCATTCATTAACGGTGTATCTGAGCCGGAACCATCATTGGTAGTTTCAAAAAATTTATTAGGAAATTCATTCATCATTACTCCACCATTTTCACCATCGGCAATTTGAGTTATCAATGGAGGAATTGATTTACCTGCTAGATTGCAACGTTGCTGATTTTTAGCTTCGTAATAAGGTTGCATTTGAGCCACTAATTTAGTATCGCTGCCTTGAGTTTTAACAATTGCAATAATACTACAAGTTTCGCCATGAGAATTGGTGCAAGTAAGCCGATGAGGAACATGAGGATGTTCTGGGTTATGTCCATTGACTGGATTTTCTACTGTATGTTCTTGTACTAAAACCCATTGATAACCACAATCTTTTAGAGTTTTTACAAATTCATAGGCTATATCAGGATGATTGGGCAAAGCCATTTCGGATGGTGAAAAACCTCGCACTCTGCTTAAAGCTTCCAATCCAAAAATTGCTGCAAAGTGATGTTGCCAAGCTAATACATGTAGTCGATAATCTTGGACTGGAGTGGATGGAGCTACTGCATGTCCCCATGGACAACCTAACCATTCTACTGCTCGTCGATAATTGTGATCTAAAGTAATGGTTTTCAAATTATCGATAACATCATCCAAACCCATTTGGCGTAATCCATGTAACAACGTTCCTGAATATTCAAGCATAACCCGTGGCTGTTTGCCTTCGTTGATAAGCTGAGGAATAAACTCACCAATACGTTTATAACACCAATGAAATACCGGAGCATTATGATTATCACCAATATACTGGTTATCCCACATATATTTTAAATTACTAATAATTTCAGCCTTTTGCAAGTCGCCACCACCAGCTGGAATCAATGGTTGATGCATATGTAACGCAATGGCACAAGCACTACGAATATTACTAAAATCTATTCCACTGTCTGGCAAAAATACTGGTTGTGAACTAGCATTTTTTAAAGTGGCTTGCATAATTTTTTCAGACCCAGAAATATTGGGAATTCCATCTATATATTCAGAAAAATCTCCTTCCCAGTCTGGAAAATATGGGGTTAAAAAATGGTTTTTTACTGTTTCTTTCTGATTAGATGATTGTTTATCTGATTTGGTTGGAGATTTAGTTTCAGAAGTAGTTACTGGAGAGATAGGTTCTACAATTTCAGCAGTTTTAGTTACTGATTTTTCAACTAATGTTGTAGTAGTATTTTGAGAGTTAGGAATATCTTGCGAAGATTTAGTATTTTTAGATTTATTTGTAGCTTTTGTAAAAAATTTCTTCATTAAACCACTCCTTTTTAATAATTAAAGTTGAATATATATTCAGTTTAACAGAAATTCAATGGGCATTCTACTATGTTGTAATTTTACAAACGATTAGATTGTTCTTTCCCAAAATTTTGAATTATCTCCGCAACCAACAAAAAGATCAATATATTTTTTTTATTAAAAAGAAAAAATAATATATCAAAATAATTGGGTTTCTAAGCTGGCAATATTCTTCCGCAACTCGTAAGACGCATAATAAATTGCATATAATTATACGGCTTACGAGTTATATAAATCTTATCAGAATAATTTTTTAATTCCGAGCCAACCTCAATGCTTTCCTCCTCCTCCGATTCAAAACACTAAGAGTAATCCCACCTAAACCTATCAACAATGGCATCAGGCCGATATTGATAAATTTCATTTGGGTTTCTAAGCTAGCAATATTTTTCCGCAACTCATGCTGTACATTCCGCAACTCCTTCCTAACTTTAATCTTTTCATTGCGAAAGTTAGCAATCTCTTTTTG
>DRQV01000267.1 GCA_011371325.1 Thioploca sp. | reverse complement strand
AAATCAGCAGAAGTTATTGATTGGCAACAGGCTTTGCCTAAAGTATTTGCTGGGTTTAATTTACACCAAAACTATCGAATTGGTAAATATACTGTGGATTTCTTTGTGGAGGAATTGAATTTGGTGTTGGATCGGGATTGTAATAGTTATATTAAGCAATATTATAATTTTATTAATTTTTCCTATGATATGGCTTGGGAACAAGTGGTAAATCGGATATTGTGGGTTTGAAATGGTATTCCCGACAAGGATGTTGGGAATGAAGGAGGAATTGGTATGATGTAAAGTCCAATTTGTTCCCAATCATGTTGACGAACTAAGAAAAAATTACTTGTATGCCAAGGAGCATTATTAAAACAATTTATCAATTATTTGGATAAAATTTTCAAAACAAGTTTTTTGTCAAAATGCTTTTGTGTATCTACATAGATTATGAAAATAAAACTTTTTTTAGAGTTCTAAAAATTAATATTATATCTAAGTAAATTGAGTGATTTTTAACATATTGTTGATGATATGCCAATTTCAAAGGTAATATCTTTTCAATATAATCCATTTCTGGTTGTTGCGAAGTTGCTAGCATCTCACTTTCATTACGAAATTCTATTGAAGCATAGTCAGTAATCCCAACCGGTACTGATAATACATATTCTTTAATTCCATCTGGATATAATTCTACATATTTAGGTACTTCTGGACGTGGTCCAACAATACTCATCTCTCCTTTAATAACATTTATCAACTGTGGTAACTCATCTAATTTAAATTTGCGTAAAAAATGTCCACAACGAGTTATACGTGAATCATAACCTATAGTTAATTTTGGTCCTTTAATATCCACATACATAGTACGAAATTTAATAATTTTAAACGGTTTAGCAAATTGCCCTATTCTAGTTTGAAAGAAAAATATTGGTCCTCTACTGTCCAATTTTATCCATACAGCAATTAGTACAAATAACGGTGATATTAAAATTAAACTTGGAATAACACAACATATGTCAAATATGCGTTTTTTCATTGAAATTTATATGATAGTAGTGAAAACAGTTTCAAGTATCGAACTTAAATAAAATCAATCAGTAAGATATACTTTATCAAATTTATTGTAATATGGTCAATTTTTTATAAAAAATACACTTTAATGACATATAACTATGATAACATTTTGCTGAAAATTTATGTTATTATAACAAATAGTTCAAATATATCATTTCCCAATTGGATGTATTATAGAAATACTAAATAAGAAATTGATTATTGAACCTTGTTAAGAAAGCAATATTGTTATATCATTCATGAACCTCTATAATTTATTGAAAATTGAGGCCAGACTTTAAAGAGATTTTTTAATATGGGAAAAAATGTTGTAGTTATTGGAACTCAATTTGGTGATGAAGGCAAAGGTAAAATAGTTGATTTATTAACTGAACGTGCTACTGCTGTAACTCGTTTTCAAGGTGGACATAATGCAGGGCATACTCTTGTTATTGATGGTCAACAAACTATTTTACATCTAATTCCATCCGGTATTTTGCGTAGTAAAGTGCAATGTCTAATCGGTAATGGAGTAGTTCTATCACTGGAAGCTTTGTTAAAAGAGATTAAAACTTTAGAAAATAAAGGGGTTCCAGTACGAGAACGTTTAAAAATTAGTGATGCGTGTCCTTTATTATTACCATATCATGTTGCGTTAGATAATGCTCGTGAAGTAGCTCGTGGTAAAAATAAAATTGGTACTACAGGACGTGGTATTGGTCCAGCTTATGAAGATAAAGTAGCTCGGCGTGGACTTAGGGTTAGTGATTTAGCCAATAAAAATCAGTTTGCAACCAAATTACAAGAAGTTATAGAGTATCATAATTTTGCCTTACAAAACTATTTTAAAGCCAAACCTGTTGATTTTCAAACAATATTGGATGAAACATTAGCTATTGCTGAAGAATTAGCTCCAATGATTACTGATGTTCCATTATTGCTATCCCAATTACAAAAATCTAAAGGTAACAATATATTATTTGAAGGAGCTCAAGGAACTTGGTTAGATATAGATCAAGGCACTTATCCATTTGTAACTTCATCTAATACCACAGCTGGTGGAGCTGCAACTGGAAGTGGAGTTGGACCACGTGATTTAGATTATATTTTGGGTATTACCAAGGCTTATATGACTAGAGTTGGTTCTGGTCCATTTCCTTCTGAACTATTTGACAATGTCGGCAAACATTTATCCGATCAAGGTCATGAATTTGGTGCTACTACTGGTAGAGCTAGACGTTGTGGTTGGTTAGATATAGTTGCATTACGACGTTCTGTAATGACTAATAGTATAACTGGTATATGTATAACCAAATTAGATGTCATGGATGGTTTAGAAACTGTGCGAATTTGTGTAAGTTATGATTATGAAGGTAAAAAATTAGAAACTCCACCTACAGGAGCAGAAGTTTTTGCTCGTTGTAAGCCAATTTATTTAGATATGCCAGGTTGGGAACAATCCACTGTTGGAATACGTAACTATGGTGATTTACCAACTAATGCCCGTAATTATTTAGCCAAAATTGAAGAATTACTAGAAATTCCAATAGATATGATTTCCACTGGTGCAGAACGTGATCATACTATTATTAAGGAACATCCATTTGGAGCACCACCAAAGATAATTAGGATACGTCCAGTAAATCCATGAGCCAACTAACTCATTTTAATCAAGCTGGTGAAGCACACATGGTGGATGTGGGTCAGAAAGCTAATACTGAAAGAGTTGCAATAGCTGAAGGTTTTATAAGTATGCAAGCTCAGACATTAAATTTGATTATGGCTGGTAAACATAAAAAAGGCGACGTATTAGGAATTGCTAGAATTGCTGGAATTATGGCAGCTAAAAAAACTAGTGAGTTGATTCCGCTTTGTCATCCATTAATGTTGACTCATATTACTGTAGATTTACAACCTCGGCAAAACGGAGTTCATTGTCAAACAATAGTGAAAACTGCCGGTCAAACTGGGGTAGAAATGGAAGCTTTGAATGCTGTCCAAATAGCTTTATTAACTATTTATGATATGTGTAAAGCAGTAGATCGTGGAATGACAATAGAGCGAGTTAGATTACAAAAAAAATCTGGTGGCAAATCTGGAACTTGGGAGAGGTAATTTTAGCAATTAACAAGGAAGTTATTACCAAATTTTACTTTTTCATCAAACAAAGTGAATGTTACAATTAAAAATGGGGATTTTATTGAGGAATATTGGAATTGCCATTATCAAAATGGTATGAAAATTAAGAAAGGATACGCGCTCGACAGGATTCGAACCTGTGACCTTTGGCTCCGGAGGCCAACGCTCTATCCGGGCTGAGCCACGAGCGCATATGTTCTAGTCATTATTATATATAATCCTTTATATGTCAAGGGATATTGGAGTCCAAAATTTTTGGGATGTCAATGATGCTTTGGCATGAATAACATAATTAAACCAAATGAAATAATTATTATCCCAGCTATTCTACGAATGGTAATATTTTGAGATAATTTGATTAGCCATTTTGCTGCTGCACCCATCGTAAGTAACATTGGTAAGGTTCCTAATCCAAAAGCTAACATTAATAACCCACCATCCCAAGCATTTTTTGCTACTATAGCAAAGGATAGCACTGCATAGACCAACCCACAAGGCAACCAACCCCAAACTAAACCAAGCCCCAATGCTTGTAGAGGATTTTTGACCGGTAAAAATTTCTGACCCAATGGTTTAATTTTATCCCAAAACAATGCCCCAATTCGTTCTAAAATAGTTAACGCTTGCCACCATGCCCCAATATACAATCCCAAGATGATCATAAAAAATCCTGATACCCATTTAGCAATAACACTAGGATTAGTAAATGGCAACCATTGCACAAATTGGCTTCCCAAAAATCCAGCCAACATACCAGCAATAACATAACTGATAATCCTACCAATATTGTAATTTAGTAGATAGGGAATTAAGCGTAGATAGGATTGGCGGATATTGTTTGGTAAACTCATCGTCAGCATGCCAACAATTCCACCACACATACCGACACAATGAGTAGAACCCACCAAACCAGCAATAAAAGCTGATAGTAAAGTTAATGTCATAATACGACCTTTTTTAAGTTTTAAAAGCTAATAGCTGTTTGTGTTAACATTACTAATAGCATTTCCCAGTCAAATAAATCACAATAATATTGAGTAATTGATGTTTAATTAAGAATTACTATATTCTAAATAGCAGCAGCTCCAGCAACAATTTCTGATAATTCTTGAGTGATTGCAGCCTGACGAGCTTTATTGTAAGCCAATTGTAATTCATCAATAAGGTCAGTGGCATTATCAGAAGCACTTTTCATCGCTATCATACGTGCTGCTTGTTCACAGGCTACGTTTTCAACTACACTTTGGTAAACTAATGATTCTATATAGCGAGTCAATAAAGCGTCCAATACTTCTTTAGATTCTGGTTCATAAATATAGTCCCAATGATGTTTAAGCTGTTCATCTTCTATATCCGCAGATATTGGTAATAATTGACGAACCATAGGTTTTTGAGTCATTGTATTTATAAAATGATTATATATTACAAATAACTGATCAATCTTTCTGGCATCAAAATTATCTAACATAACTTTGACTGCACCAATTAAACTTTCTAAAGTTGGGGTATCACCTAAATGTTCAGATTGGGCTATGATATTGCCACCTAATCGCCGGAAAAATCCGCTGGCTTTGCTCCCAATCGTACACATATCAATATTAATATTGGCTTCATCCCATTTTTTCAAAGATGTTACAGTAGTTCTAAATAGATTATTATTTAAACCACCACACAAACCACGATCAGAAGAAATTATTATTATTCCAACCCGTTTTACTTCCCGATTTATCATATAATGATGTTTATATTCAGGATGAGCATGAGCTAAATGGCCAATAACTTCACGCATTTTATCTGCATAAGGACGAGATTTACGCATTCTATCCTGTGCTTTACGCATTTTACTTGCGGCAACCATTTCCATTGCCCGAGTTATTTTCTGAGTGCTTTTAATACTTGAAATTTTAGTGCGGATTTCTTTTCCGGTTGCCATAAATCGTTTCCTAAATTAGGCTTAATTATATAACAGGTTAATTCAAATTTACCTAGAATTTTTAGTTTAATAGTTAATTTGATTATAATACCATACTAAATTGTCAATTGTCATTAGATTGATAGACTATTGTTAAAGACAAACTTCATGGGAATAATATTAATGACAGTTAAGATTAACGAAACAGTAGATAGATCATAATTTATAAAATTAGAGTTTT
>DRQV01000266.1 GCA_011371325.1 Thioploca sp. | reverse complement strand
TATTTATATTAAATTATATGATTTTTATCATAAAAATTAATATTTTCTATTTTTATTCTAAGAAACATTATTTTCCCTTTTTATAACATAATAATAATGTTATTTAGCTTATGCAAGTAATTTTTAAAATACTATTAATATTCAGAACATACTTTTGTTCAATTGGGATTTATAAAATTACTAATTTTTTGTTTACTTTTGAAGAATTACTTGATGTTTATTAATTTCTTCTTTACGAATTTCTTCTCGCTGATCATTATCAGTTTGAATTTTCTTTGTAAATATTAGTTAAATCAGTAAAACAACCAAACCTTGTTATAATCTTTCTTGTTGTAATATAAACGTTTGGAATTCATACTCAGTCATAGTTTAACCTCATTTGAATATTCCTATATTAGAAAATTAGTTTTTGCAATTATTTTATAATAAACTATTAGTTAGTTTCCTGATAAAATCAAAAATAACTGTTTATATTTTTTTTATCATATCATGCTACAATAACATTTTTAAAATAAATTTCATTAACTGTTTAAATATGAATTTTAAACTTAAGCTTATTTGATATTTGTTAAATTCTATTTTAAACTAATGATCATTATGATTATTGAAAAAGCTAAATTGATCCGCTTAGTTATATTTGATGTCGATGGTGTTCTTACTGATGGTCGCTTATATTTTAGTGATGATAATCAAGAATATAAATCATTTCATGTTCGAGATGGTTTAGGCATGGTAATGCTACAAAAAACAGGGGTAGAAATCGGAATTATTACCGCTAAAAAATCAACTATTGTAACTAATAGAATGCAGAAACTTGGGATTAAACATGTTTTTCAAGGCCAAACTAATAAACTAGTTGCATTTGAACAGTTACGTAGTAAGTTACAATTAGATTATCAGCAGATAGCATATGTAGGAGATGATATTTTAGATATTCCAGTTATGTCAAGGGTAGGATTAGCAATAGCAGTGGCAGATGCTGATAAGTTAGTGATAAAATATTCTCATTGGCAAACTAAGAATGGTGGTGGAAAAGGAGCTGCCCGAGAAGTATGTGAATTTATCATGCAAAGCCAAGCAACATGGGATGAACAATTAAGCCAATATGGATTATGATGTATGTTAAAACATTGGTGGATAATTTTAGTAAGCCTAGTATTTGTAACAACTTGGTTGGTTAGAAGTGTTGATGATAAATCAATAATCATTATCGAAAATAATCTTAAGATTCCAGATTATACCCTAAAAAATTTTGAAACTATACGAATGGATGAATTTGGAAAGTTAAAAAGTAAATTAACAGCAACTGATATGATCCATTATCCTGATATAAATACCAATATTGTGGATCCGATTATGGTATTTTATCAAGACAATAATCCATTATGGACAGTGAAAGCTGATAATAGTGAAGTGTCTCCAAAAGCTGATCAAATTTGGCTACTAGGTAATACTAGCTTACAACATAAAGCAATTAAAATTATATCCAAAGATTTATGGATAAAAATCGATACTGAATATGCTTACACTAATGCTCTAACTACAATTATTAGTAAGTTCGGTGAAACTAAATCCAAAGGTATGCAAATATTTATGCAAATTGAACAAATAGAGTTATTCTCTAAAGTGAGAGGACATTATGTACTTCAATAGAAGCTTATTAATTATTTTAATTTTATCTTTTAGTAATATTTACGCTTTATCAAATGATAGAAACCAACCTATTTTAATTGAAGCTAATCAAGCAGAAATTGATAATATAAAAGGAATTACCACCTATGAGGGTGATGTTGTGGTAACTCAAGGTTCTATTAAGATTAATGCTGATAAAATAACTTTAATTTATAGTGCAGGACAAGCAATTGAAAAAATTATTGCTGTTGGTAATCTAGCTAGTTTTAGTCAGCATCTTGATAGTTCTGAAGATATAAAAGCCAAAGCTAAAAAAATGGAATATAATGCTGTTAAAAATACTTTACATCTTACTAATAAAGCAGAACTTCGCAAACAAAAGGATGGTAAAGATATATATACATCCAATGCACCACGTATAATGTATGATACTAAAATGGGAGTTGCCGCAGCTGACGGTGGAAATAAAAAAGGTGGTAGAATTACAATGTCTATTGAACCCCAACAAGTTAAAAAATAAGTGAGTATATTATCTGCCCAACATTTGGCTAAAAAATATAAATCTCGACAAGTAGTAAAAGATGTTAGTATCAACGTAACAAGTGGTGAAGTGGTAGGATTATTGGGACCAAATGGTGCAGGGAAAACCACTAGTTTTTATATGATGGTGGGTTTAATTACCTGTGATCAAGGTAAAATCCTATTAGGGAATAAAGACGTAACCAATTTTCCCATGCATCGACGAGCTCAAATGGGATTAGGTTATTTACCACAAGAACCATCAGTATTTCGAAAACTGACTGTTGCTGATAATGTTATGGCAATTCTTGAAGTTCAAAAACTTACTAATAATCAGCGCAAACAACGGCTTGAGCTATTATTAGAAGAACTACATATCCAACATTTACGTGATAGTTTAGGCATGAGTCTATCTGGTGGTGAAAGACGTAGAGTTGAAATTGCTCGAGCTTTAGCTTCTGAACCACGTTTTATTTTGCTTGATGAACCATTTGCCGGAGTTGACCCATTATCAGTACTTGATATTCAACGTATTATTGCTCATTTATGTAGTTTGGATATTGGAGTGTTAATAACCGATCATAATGTACGTGAAACCTTAGATATATGTGCTCGTGCTTATATTGTGAACGATGGGATGTTAATTGCGGAAGGTACGCCTGAAAACATTTTACACAATGAACAAGTTAAAGAAGTCTATTTAGGTCATAATTTCAAATTGTAAATATGAACTTATAGGCTTAATGGAATTTTGCTAAAGTCATGAAACAAAGTCTTCAATTACGTTTTGGTCAACAAATTACCATGACCCCGCAACTGCAACAAGCAATTCGACTTTTGCAGTTGTCTACTCTTGAATTACAATTAGAAGTACAACAAGCGTTAGATTCTAACATTATGTTGGAATCTATTGAAGATGAATATGAAATAGAATTTAGCAATGAAGAACATGATGCTTCTGAACCAAATGAAATTGATAAGTTGATCGAAGATATTCCCACCGAATTAGCGACTGATAGTGAATGGGAGGATATTTATGATAGTCCGTTTACTCCTCCAAATTTATCTGCAAATAATCAAGAAGATAATAATGGCAAAGATTTTTTATTAGAACAAAGTAGTATCACAGAAACTTTACAAGAACATTTATATTGGCAATTAGATTTAACTCCTTTTACCGAAATAGATCATGCTATAGCAATTGCGATTATCAACGGTATAGATGATGATGGTTATTTGCAGGCTTCATTTGAAGATATAGCTCAAAGTTTAGGTAGTGGGAATCATGTTACTGACAAAGAAATAGAAACTGTACTACGTCGTATTCAACATTTTGACCCGCTTGGAATTGGTTCTAGGAGTTTAAGTGAATGTTTAACATTGCAATTAGCACAATATGACCCTGATACTCCTTGGTTAAGAGAAGCTAAAATTCTAATTCGTAAATATTTACCTCTATTAGGCTCACATGACTATGTTAAGCTAGTTAAACGTATGAAATTAACTCGGGAAGAATTGCGTGAAGTAATCGACTTGATCCAATCTTTAAATCCTCGTCCTGGTTCTATAATCAATAATCAACAGGTCAATTATATAACCCCAGATGTATATGCTAAAAAAATCAAGAATAACTGGCAAGTTGAATTAAATCCTGAGATTTCTCCTAAAATAAGGATAAACTCTCAATACGCTGGTCTTGTAAAACAAAAAGATAGCAATATAGATATAAGCAACTTGAAAAACCATTTACAAGAAGCACGTTGGTTTATTAAAAGTTTAAAAAGCCGTCAAGATACCTTATTAAGAGTGGCTAACTGTATCGTACAAAGGCAAACTGGTTTCTTAGATTATGGCGAAGAAGCTATGAAACCATTAGTCTTACATGATATTGCCAATGAATTAGAAATGCACGAATCAACCGTTTCTAGGGTTACAACCCAAAAATATTTACATACTCCTAGAGGGATTTTTGAGTTAAAATATTTTTTTTCCAGTCATGTTAGTACTAATAATGGTGGTGAATGTTCATCTATAGCAATCCGTGCTATGATTAAGAAATTAATTGCTAATGAAAATACCACTAAACCGTTTAGTGATAGTAAAATTGCCAATTTATTAGCTGATATGGGAATTAAGGTAGCTAGAAGAACCGTTGCCAAGTATAGGGAAGCAATGGTAATTCCTCCTTCCAATGAAAGAAAACGTTTAGAATAGTTTTTGAGTTAATAATTTAACTGTTATTCAATTATAACCATTTATATACAAATTGTAGTCGTATTTTTCTTTGTGAAAATACTATAATACTAGTCATTAATTTTAATAAGGAGCTCATTTAGATGCAACTTAATCTTAGTGGTCATCATGTTGAGATCACTTCTGCCTTACGCTCTTATGTTTCTAATAAAATGGAACGTTTAGAACGTCATTTTGATCATGTTACCAATGTACATGTAGTTCTCAGCGTTGAAAAATTACGTCAAAAAGCAGAAGCAACTTTACATGCCAGTGGAGCTAATTTATTTGCAGAATCTGAACATGAAGATATGTATGCTGCAATTGATAGTCTGACTGATAAATTAGATCGACAGCTGAAAAAACATAAAGAAAAAGTAAAAAATCATCGTCAATCTGAAGGTGGAATTAAAGCTCATCAACCAGTTGAAGAATAGATAAACTTTATATATCAATTATAACCCGGGTTTTATAAACCCGGTTTATGAAACTGAAATAAACATGCAAATTTCAAATATTTTAACTCCAGAACGAATGCTATGCTATGTTGAAGTGACTAGTAAAAAAAGAGTTTTTGAATACTTCAGCAGATTATTAGCTGAAGAAGAAAATATTAAACTTTCTAGTCATGATATTTTTAATAGTTTATTGACTCGAGAACGCCTAGGAAGTACTGCTATAGGCTATGGGGTTGCAATTCCACATGCAAGAGTTACAAAATGTAATATAACTTTGGCAGCATTTTTACAACTTGAAACGGGGATTGATTTTGGAGCAATTGATAAGCAACCAGTGGATTTGTTATTTGCACTTATGGTACCAGAAAATTCTACTGAAGAACATTTGGAAATCTTGGCTCAATTAGCTAGTATGTTTCAAGAAAATGATTTTTGTGATAAATTACGCAATACTAAAAGTTGTCAAGATAAATTTAAGCTTTTAACTCAATGGCATCATGGTTAAACTTAGTATTGCCGAATTATTTGAGCAACATGCACATGATCTTACACTAACATGGTTAGTAGAACAAGATAGTAATCAACGTGCATTAATCTTAGAAAATAATCAAAAGCTTGCTAATGTTAGTTATTTGAATCTTATTCATCCTCCTCAAATTCAAATCATTGGTATTCATGAACTTGCTTATTTAAATAATTTAAGTAGAGATTTTTATAAAAGTACTATTACTCAGTTATTTAGAAATAGTAGTCTAGCTTGTGTTATTTTAGTTGATTATTCTACAATATCAATAGATTTAAGAAAAGCTGCCGAACATTATAAGGTTCCTATACTAATTTCCGAATTGCCTGGTGAAGTGGTTATTAATTATCTATATACAACTATTGCCAGATTACTTTCTCAACATATTACATTACATGGTGTATTTATGGATGTATTGGGAACTGGAGTTCTAATTATGGGAGATAGTGGAACAGGCAAGAGTGAATTAGCTTTAGAATTAGTGAGTCGTGGACACCGTTTAATCGCTGATGATGCCCCAGAATTTTCTAAACCTAACCCACAAATAATAGTTGGCAGCTGTCCTCTAGGTATGAATGCTTTCTTAGAAGTAAGAGGACTTGGCGTGTTAAATGTTCAAGCATTATTTGGTGATAGTGCTACCAAAAAAGATAAATACTTACGTTTAATTGTCCAATTACGTCATATGACAGCAGTGGATTTAAAAAATATTGATCGTTTACAAGGGGACTATAGAGTTAGAACAGTGTTAGGAGTTGATATTCCAGAAATTTCTCTGCCAGTAGCTCCAGGACGTAATTTAGCGGTTCTACTTGAATGTGCAGTACGCAATCATAGTTTAAAAAGTCAAGGTTATAATGCTGCTGATGATTTTTGTGAACAACAACGACAAGCTATGTTGAACCAAAATGAGGATTAAAATTTACTATTTATACAATATTAAAAGATTATAATATCTAAATATTTTATGTCAATTAATCAGATTGAAACTTTTTCCAATCCCAATCAGGAACATGATTATACTATTCGTATTCGTATGCCTGAATTTACTTGTTTATGCCCTAAAACTGGTCAGCCTGATTTTGCAACTCTGTTTTTGGATTATGTACCCAAAGAGCTATGTATAGAATTAAAATCCTTAAAAAATTACATATGGTCATATCGGAATGATGGAGCTTTCCACGAAGCAGTTGCTAATCAAATTTTAAATGATTTAGTACAAATATGTAAACCAAATTTTATGCGTTTGCGAGCTGAATTTAATGTTAGAGGGGGGATTTATACAACCATTACTGTGGAACATATAAATACTAGTTGGACACCTCCTATTTTAATAAATTTACCAATATGAATAATTGTGGAAGAGAACCATTTGCACTACAGGTTTTAGGAGATAGTATGTTACCTGAATTTAAGGAAGGACATATTATTATTATTGAACCTGATGGTGTAGTTGAAAACGGCTCTTATGTATTAGCCATTCATGAGAAAGAATATATTTTCAGACAATTGATTATTGACGATGAAAATTATTTTTTAAAACCGTTAAATTCAAGTTACCCTACCTTAGAAATTCCTACTTTAGAAGATATTAAAGGAGTAATTACCCAAAGAGCAGGAACTAGACGTAAAGAACATAAAAAATATGTTTGAATTATGATTCACTAAAATTAACTGTCTATAATTCACCGTTTAAGATATTTTACCACAATTGTGGTTTAATTGTTTAATTACAACAAAAGTTGCGTTAAAACAACATTATTATCTTGTTTTATAATAGAAATTAATGTTATTAATGAAAGTCACAATTTTTTGTATTCATACTTAAATAAATAAAATATAAGCAAATACTAATATATTAATTTATTGAATTATTTTGTTTTTATGCTTAATTTAGTTACTTTATTAAAATGTAAATAAGTTTTGCAAGCTATACTAATACAATTATATAGTTTTTTCCCTTGCTTTTTATCAATAACGTTGATAATATTTTTTTCGCTTATGAAATGCAAAAATCATTATAATCAAGCTTGAGTAAATGATTTTTTTATACAGAATTATAGAAATAATTTTTATTATTTATATCCTGTATAAATATTTATGCTATTCTCAAAAATTATATGAAATTGGTAATTTTTATAGTTACAATATATGTAATAATCTATTTATGGTAAGCTCAACAACCCACTGAGGATTTAATTGAATGTCTGAAAATATTAATTTGTTTAACTTAAAGTCCGAAAGAATCCGGACTCTCCATTTTACATGGTTTGCTTTCTTTATTAGTTTCTATATCTGGTTTAATGCTGCCCCTTTAATGGGGTCAATTCGAGAGGCATTAGATTTAAATACCCAACAAGTAAAAATGTTGATGATTTTAAACGTGGCATTGACCATTCCATCACGGATTGCTGTTGGTATGTTAGTTGATAAATTTGGTCCCCGTATCATGTATTCTGTTTTACTGATCATCTCTGGTTTTTTATGTATTGGTTTTGCCTTAACTCAAAATTTTGAACAAATGGCATTTATGCGGTTTTTATTAGCATTTGTTGGAGCCGGGTTTGTAATTGGAATCCGTATGATTGGAGAATGGTTTCCTGCCAAACAAGTTGGTTTAGCAGAAGGTATTTATGGTGGTTGGGGTAACTTTGGTTCGGCTGGTGCCGCTCTTACCTTACCAGTTGTTGCAATGATTTTAGGTGGTTTAATTGACCCCGAAAATGGTTGGAGATATGCTCTTGGTTTAAGTGGTTGCGTAGCTTTAACTTATTCTATAATTTACTATATTAATGTTAGGGATACCCCACGCGGTTCTACCTATTTCAAACCTAACAAAACTGGTGCGATGGAAGTTACTAGTCCAGGAGATTTCTTCCTTTACTTGTTCATGAATATTCCTTTATATTTGGCTTTGGCAATTTTAGTATGGAAATTATCCCCAGCTAATTTAAGCATGATAACTGAATTTCAAGCTAATTCGGTCTATGCTGGTTTAGTAGCCTTGTATATATTTCAAACCTATCATGTTTACAAAATTAATAAAGATATTTTTACAACTCCAGTACCAGAAATTCATCGTTATAAATTTAAACAAGTTGCTATGTTGAATATATCCTATTTCTGCACTTTTGGCTCTGAATTAGCAGTAGTTTCCATGTTACCTTTATTTTTCTTGGATACTTTCACCGAAACAGTACCTTGGATGAATCAAGTTTATGCTGGTATGATTGCTGCCAGTTACGCTTTTGTAAACTTAGTTGCTCGTCCTATTGGTGGTTTCTTTAGTGATAACTTTGGTCGTAAAAATGCCTTGTTAATTTTGCTTGCTGGTTTAGCCCTTGGTTATTTCTTAATGAGTTTAATTACCAGTGCATGGTGGATTATTGGGGCAGTGGCAGTTACTATGTTCTGTTCAATGTTTGTTATGGCCGGTGAAGGTGCTGTATTTGCCGTTGTGCCAATTATTCAACGCCGTATGACTGGACAAATTGCTGGATTGACAGGAGCTTATGGTAACGTTGGAGCAGTTGTTTTCTTAACCATATTATCATTTGTTGATACAGATACATTCTTCTTAGCAATTGGTGCTTCAGCCCTAATCGTATTTGTAATTGTGGCTATATTCTTTGATGAGCCTTCAGGCCAAATGGCTGAGGTTTTACCAGATGGTACAGTTCAAATGATCGACGTTCATTAATAATGTAAAAGAGCTAATTGTAGTTCTTTAACAGGTGGGTAGACTTTACCCACCATTTTCTAAATATTTATTCCTCACTATGCCAAGCACACTTTCAATTACAACTGGTAGTTATTCAGAAGCAGGACGTAAAGCTAAAAATCAAGATTCTTTTGGAGTAATGACACCACCAGAACCATTACTGACTACTAAAGGGATAGCGGCTGTAATTGCTGATGGAGTAAGTAGTAGTGAAGCTGGAGATAAAGCTAGTGAATATAGTGTTAAAGGTTTCCTTAATGATTATTTTAGTACCCCAGAATCTTGGAGTGTAAAAACTGCTGCTCAAAAAATCCTCACCGCTCTTAATCGTTGGTTATATGGACAAGGTTATCATTTATATGGAACGAATAAGGGTTTAGTTACCACCTTTAGTGCATTGATTATTAAATCAAATACTGGTCATGTGTTTCATATTGGTGATTCACGGATTCAGCATTTAAGAGGTAGAGAGCTAAATTGTTTAACTAAAGACCATCATGTTAGGGTAGCACAAGGACAAGAATATCTTTCTAGGGCTATGGGAATTGAATTGCACCTAGATATAGATTATAATAGCACCAGTATAGATGTAGATGATTTGTTTCTATTCACCACAGATGGAATCCATGAATATGTTAGTAGTGAAGTAATTGTTGATATTATTCATGAAAATTTACCAGATTTAGAAAAAGCCTGCCAAAAAATAGTCTCAACTGCTTTTGCCAATGAAAGCCCAGATAATTTAACTTGTCAAATAGTAAGAATTGACAGTTTACCAACTCAAGACCCCAATGCGGTTTATAAAAAATTAACTGAATTACCTTTTCCTCCACCATTATCACAAGGTATGCGTTTGGATGGTTATCATATATTACGAGAACTATATGCTAGTAATCGAACTCAAGTATATTTAGCTTTAGATGAGGAAACTCAAAAACAGGTCGTATTAAAAACTCCTTCCATTAATTACGATGATGATCCAGGTTATATTGAAAGATTTTTACATGAAGAGTGGATTGGTAAGCGTTTAACTCATCCGCATGTAATGAAAGTTTATGAGCATAAACGTCACCGTCAATGCTTATATTATGTTTCTGAACATATTCAAGGTCATACTTTACGGGAATGGATGGAAGAAAATACTCAACCATCATTAAGTGAAGTGCGAGCTATTATCGAACAAATTGCTTCTGGTTTACGTGCATTCCATCGGATGGAAATGTTACATCAAGACTTGAAACCAGAAAATATTATGGTTGATAAACATGGAACTATTAAATTAATTGATTTTGGTTCTACTAAAATTGCTGGTCTTGAGGAAATTAGTACTCCAATTGAACGGATTAATTTATTAGGCACACGCAATTATACCGCACCAGAATATTTTCAAGGTTATACTGGTACTACCCGCTCTGATATTTTTTCATTAGGGGTAATTGCTTATGAGATGATGACTGGTAACTTACCTTATGGTAATGATACTAAAATGGATCCGAATAAGTTAAAATATATTTCAGCTTGTCGTTATAATCAAGATTTACCATTATGGTTGGATAGTTCCTTAAAAAAAGCAGTTAATCCTTATCCTACTAGACGTTATGAAGCGTTATCAGAATTTTTATACGATCTTTCCCATCCCCGTTTACTTCCTTTACGAGAAAGTAACCCAATCACATTTTGGAAACGTACAACCATATTTTTTGCTATTAGTAATTTAATATTATTATATTTATATTTTACTAAATAATTTACTCTAATACTCTAAAAAAATAATAAAACTCTTAAGCCGTATACAAAACATATGTAATTTGTAGGGTGTATAAGCGAAGCATCATGCGCCTTAATTATCTAATTAAATATGTTTTGGTGTGTGACACTTCGTTTATACACCTTACGAGTTACACACGTAAATTTGACTTATATCCATTATGTACAACACTATTCTCTAAATTTAGAAGAAATTAAATACAAATAATAGCATTTCCCGAATAACTAAGACACAAGATATAATAGAAAAAACTAAAAAGCGAGAAAAAGATGGGAAAAGGATACTCAATAGATTTACGAAAAAAGATAGTAGAAAGTTATGAAAGAAGGTTCAATACGCAAAATAGCGAAAAGATTTAAAGTATCAAAAGGATGTGCTGATTCTCTTAATCACTTCTTCTAATGCTCGTAATTCCTTTATACATCGTCTTTTTGTGTCACTACTATTCGGGAGATGCTATATCATTCTCAAACAGAGTTTAGGACATAATTAATTTCACAATTAATCTGGTTCATCAGGCTCTTCATGAGCGATACCTTTATGACACTCAATACAAGTTTTACCTTTTTTAATAGCCCGTTTGTGCATAGTTTGGGCAGAATCATCTTGTTCTTGTAAATCCATATGCTCAAAGGAATGACATTCTCGACATTCTCTGGAATCCGTAGCAATCATTCTATCCCATACTTGATTAGCCAATTGCCAGCGTCTAGCTTCAAATTTTTCTTTAGTATCAATAGTTCCTATAATTTCATGATAAATATCTTTGACTGCTATTAATTTCAATTGAAGTTTAGGAATTAAATCTCGTGGAACATGACAATCAGGACAGCCAACCGTTACTCCAGAAGCATTATTATAGTGAACATTTTGTTTTAACTCAGCTAAATTATTTTGCATCGAATGGCAAGAGGTACAAAATTCAATAGTATTAGTTGCTTCTAAGCTAATATTAAAAATACCGACAAACATGATACCAATCATAAACATTAATGTACCAAAACTAAATATTTTTTTAAAAAATTTCATAATTATCTAAATATATTAAAAAAATACCAATGCTACCTCGGAAATACAATAACATTGGCTAAAGGGATATGTCTAAATTATTTTTGAGCAGCAAAGAAATTTATTAAAGCCGGGATATCACCATCTTGTAGTTTATTAAGCTGTTTCTTCATCTTTTTTGATGGAGTTCTTTTACCACTAGAAAATTGTTCTAACTGAAATTCTAAATAAGGCATCCATTGGCCTGCCAATATACCAACATCATCCTGTGGATTACTACCATTATCGGTATGACATTTTTTACAACGCTTATACACTTTTTTACCTTTACGAACTAAATTTTGATCTACAGTCTGTTGACGAGGTATAAATGTTTGAGCTACATAATAATCGGCCAAAATCCTGAAATCTTCTTTAGTCAGATTTTTAGCTATAGTATTCATATCATTTTCTTCATGATGTCCTTCTGGTTTAAATTTTTTACCAGGACGCTTATCATTCTTAAATTTCTTCATGGTTTTCATAAAGTATTTAACAGATAAACTTGCAATGCTGGGAACTTGTTCCTCATTACTATTACCATTTTCACCATGACAATGCTCACATTTTTCAGTTAATTCTGTCAATTGAGCCGCATTAGCAACGGAAACTCCTAAAATTAAGGATAAAGCAATCTTTCTAATCATTATTATTTCCTTGTATATTGATAGAGTGCAAATTTTATATATGGCATTTTCAATTAGAAAGTTCACACTCTATTAAATTTAAAAAGCGAGAGCTATTTGGAAAGTTATACGACTATTTTCTGTTTCACCATCTGGTACGTCTAATTGTTTCCAATATTCAAAATAACCTTTAACATTTTGACTAAAATAATATGTCAAATTAAAAGTAAGTTCATCATAAACATCTAAACCATCATTACGTTCATAACTATCATAACGTACTAATGGCACCCAAGTTGGATGTTTACCCTGTTTAAATACATACATACTTTGAAGTGAGAAGATATTATTTTCTTCAGTACCAATGCCATCTAAAATATCATCTTCAGCCTTGAGATATGCACCTTGAATTCTAGCATTGCCAATATCAGCTTGAAAATCTATACCATTACGCATAAACCCTTGATCAGTAGTAGAATTTTCACCATTAATGGTAAAAGCACCTAACATAATTCCCGGTTTAATATCGTAAGCAATTCTAGCATGTAAATTACTAGCATCTTCACCTTCAGCATCACTAGCTATTCCACTATAACCAAGATTATAAAATAAATTCTTCACAGGTCGGCCATAAATACCGACTGATTGTCGAGTAGAACGCAATGAACCTTCACCATCAGCCTTACCAAAAGCTTCATCAATTAATTTGACATGACCCCTAGTTAAGCGAAATTTATCTCCTAAGAAACCATAAGCATCACTCTCCATATAAGAACCCCAAGCAAATTGAACATTAAGAGCTGGCAGGTAATTATAATTAAGTGTAGCTCCTGCTACTTCTGGTTTAAAATCAGTTTCATCTTCAGCTTCAATTTCAAAAGAACCCGACCATTTCGAACCTAATGCACCAGCCACAAGTATCTCGGCTTCATGGAGAGCTCTAATTTTATGATCACCATTTTCTTTTTTATCAAAAGGACGGGCAACAATAACTCCAGATATTGGGAAAGTTTCTTCAAAAAATTCTGAAAGTGTTTTTTCTTCATCCAATTCGTCTGGGAACCTATAACCTGACTCTTTAAATTCTCTGCCAGTTTCATTTAATTGAGGCCAAGCAGTATGACAGTTTGCACAAGGCACTCCATGCAATCTAGCAAAAGCTGGTATGGCATAAACTGGATTAAACAAACTTACGCTAAGTAATACAAATATTGGCATAACCAAAGCAACCTTTTTCAAATACATAATGCTTTCCTATATTCCTAAAGTTTAAACAAGTACAATCAACCGATTTAATTGTAAAATTATTATAACATAATTTGGGAAAAAAATACCAAAAAAATACAATTCTAAATAAACTATTGAATTCAAGGAAAATTTCTATATTATAATTAATATATCTAGTAAGTTATACATAATAAAAACAGAGGAAATTACATGAAATACGAATAAACACAAAGTTTTTAGCATAAAAGATACAACAACCAAATGGCATGAATACGCTATTCAGAATGGGTGGATAAAATGAATACAAAAATAATCTGTGGTGATGCTATTGCAGAATTAAGAAATATTTCATCTAATTCTGTAAATTTAATTGTAGCTGACCCACCTTACAATTTAGGAAAAGATTATGGAAACAACCACGACTTAAAGGGTTTTGATGAATATTTGGAATTTACGAAGCAGTGGCTTACAGAGGCGAAAAGAGTTTTACGGGAAGATGGAACTATTTATATATTTATGGGAGTTCGCTTTATTTCTTATTTATACAACCTTTTAGACAGGGAATTAAAGTTATATTTCAACAGTTGGATTACTTGGCATTATACACAAGGACTTGGTAAGACCAAAGGTTTCTCTCCAAGGCATGATGACATATTAGTGTTTACTAAATCAAAGAAATATAATT
Source organism: Thioploca sp. (assembly GCA_011371325.1). GTDB lineage: Bacteria > Pseudomonadota > Gammaproteobacteria > Beggiatoales > Beggiatoaceae > DRQV01. The sequence continues at coordinate 6,814 of DRQV01000266.1, read as the reverse complement.
TCTATTTAGATAATGTGAGAGTTCCTCAAAAATATTATCGCTCTCGAAACAATATGCGAGGAGCTAATCCAGGTGATGTCTGGCTGTTTTCCCATATTCATTATTGCAATGGGAATAGGCAAAAGCATCCAACCCAAAAGCCAGAGGGGCTTATAGAAAGAATGATTTTAGCTTCAAGCAAGGAAGGTGATCTTGTTGTTGATCCATTTTCAGGAAGCGGAACAACATTAAGAGTTTGTCAACAATTAAAACGTCAATGCCTAGGAATAGAATTGAATCCTGAATATGTTGAAAATACAAAGCATAGATTAAATCAAGAATTTACAGGTTTTGATAGTGTAGATGAAAGAATGAGTAGAATCCCAAATGATCTAAATGATAATGATATTAGAGACGAATACTTATCTAATCATGCAGAGTGGTTTTTAAAAAACCATCCTGATGCAATGCAGGAGTTTGAGAAAGAATCCGAAAGAAAATATGGAAATAGAGTTAGAAAATCAAAGAAGACTGAACATCAAGAGATTTCATTGTTTGATTATATAAATGAAAAAAATATATAACAAATTGTTGCACCTGTTTCGGCTCCAAAATGCAGGTGAACTCAAGCGTTAGGAGGAAAAAATGGATGAAGTTAAACAAGTTTTAAGTTATTCCATCCAAAAATTGTTACGTCCTTTAGTCCGAATTATGTTACGAAATGGCATATCATTTGGTATGTTAAGCAATATTATCAAATGGGTTTATGTTGATGTTGCTATTAAAGAATTTGATATTACTAATAAAAAACAGACTGATTCCAGAATTGCAGTGATTACCGGTTTGTCTCGTAAAGAAGTTAAAAATGTTAAACAAATGACTGAACCTAATGATGTCACAGAACGTTATAATCGTGCCTCTCGGGTGATTAGCGGATGGGTTAGGGATTTAACTTTTCAAGATGGTTGGAATGAGCCAGCTATTTTACCAATAGAAGGTAAAGGAGCAACTTTTACTCAGTTAGTTAAAAAATATAGTGGTGATATTCCGACTCGAGCTATATTGGATGAATTATTTAGAGTGAAAGCTATTAAAAAATTAGAAGATGGTAGGATTTGCTTAATAGAACGAGCTTATATACCTACTGATGGAGAAATTGATAAGCTAAATATTCTGGGAACTGATGTCGCACTGTTGATAGATACTATTGATCATAATTTAATTTGTAAACCAGAAAAAGCTTTTTTTCAACGCAAAGTAGCTTACGATAATTTACCGGCTGAAGCAATACCAGAATTGCACAAATTAACAGAAAAGCATGCTCAAATATTTTTAGAATCTTTAGATCAATGGTTAGCTACACAAGATCGTGATTTAAATCCAAAAATAAATGGTAATGGACGTAAACATGCTGGGGTTGGTATTTATTTTTTTGAAGAAAATGTAGAGAAACAAAATGAAGATTAAGCATTTATTAATAGTATTGTTACTTTCTTTATTGACAGCTTGTAATGAAAGTGATACTAATTCTGATAATATCGCCGGAGGTGGCATTGGTGGTACAGGGGTTAATATTGGGCCTATTTCAGCTTTTGGTAGCATATTTGTTAATGGAATTGAATTTGACACTAGCAATGCGATTATTCTTAAAGATGGTCAAATGATGACAGAAAATGATTTGCAAATTGGCATGGTAGTACGAGTTGAAAGTACTATTGATAAGGTTTTACATATTTACTTTAATGAAAATGTTAGAGGCCCAATTCAAGCAATTGATAATAATAATTTAATTATTTTAGGACAGCGAATAATATTAAATCAACTGACCGTATTTGATGGTAATATTGCTGACTTAAATATAGGTGATATAATCAATGTAAGTGGTTTAATAAATGCTGATGGAGCTATTCAAGCAACTTGGATTGAACGAGAAATTGAATTACAAGAATTTGAATTAGTTGGTAAAATAGTTAATCTTAATACTATTAAACAGACTTTTGAAATAGGTGCAATTACAATTGATTATAGTCAACCATTACGATTAGACATTGCCGAACTGCAAAATGGATTATTAGTTGAAGTTAAAGGAACTTTTTTAGATAATATTTTACTAGCAAGTAGCATTGAAGCAGAAACTTTCGATATTGCAATTGGAACGACTGTTGAAATGGAAGGTTTTATTACTCAATTTGATAATCAATTTTTTTTTAAAATTGGCCGGTTTCCAGTAGAAATAAATTCACAAACTGTTTTTCACTTTGGAAATGTTGTCGATTTAGCATTGGGAATTAAAGTTGAAGTTCACGGTGAATTAAATATAAATGGTTCATTACTACTTGATTCAGTTACTTTTTTAGATATAGCATCGCAACGTACTCCGTCTGGGAGAATCGATATTGACGCAAATATTGAAGCAATTAAAGGTGAGACTATTAACTTATTGGGAATTCCAATACAAACTACCTCATCAACCCAGTTTAGAGATAGACGAGAAATGCTAACGTCATTTGGTGTACAACAATTACAAATAGGTGATAGAGTTGTAATGAGTGGTTTTTTGGATTTAACGAGTAATACTTTGATTGCAGAAGTTTTATTACGTAAGCCTTACATGATAAATGAGGAAATTAGTCTTACTGGGCCGATTGATAATTTAAAAATTGGGATTAATAATGAATTCACAATTTTAGGTATTAAGGTATTGACAGATAAAGAAACTATATATGAAGATGAGCATTTGGGTGGTACCGAATTAACTATTGACTTTCCAAGTTTTTTTGCCAACGTTCAACAGAGCCTGATAGAAGTACAAGGAATATTTATAGACGACGTTATCTTAGCTAAAAGATTAGAGATTGAACGTTAACCACCATGTTAAAATACAAAAAATTCATTTTTTAATAACTTGGACTATAGTCAGCACAATCCCAAATTTTACCCTTGGATACAAAAAATTTTTAGTTCCTACATGTAGTTTATAAATTATGATAAGCAGGTTATGATTTAGGTTACAGGAAGATAATATATTTTCCTGATGTATTTTAAGTTTATACAATATAATTGCATATTTTAGCAAATCTGTTAGAATTTTATCTTAGACAAGTTAATTAATTTTGGAAATCTCCAGTATTAATACGATTTGTGTAAATATAATTAAACTAATTTACTGACAATTATTTTTTAAAGAGGCAAATATGAGTACCATTGAGGAACGTGTCAAGAAAATTGTAGTTGAGCAACTATCTGTCAAAGACGAAGAGGTAAATCTTGATTCTTCTTTTGTTGATGATCTAGGTGCAGATTCTCTTGATACAGTAGAATTAGTAATGGCACTTGAAGAAGAATTTGAATGTGAAATTCCTGATGAAGAAGCTGAAAAAATTCAGACAGTTCAACAGGCAATTGATTACATAAATAGCGCAGAATAATTTTATTTTAGGCCATATCATTATGGCCTTTTTATTTGGAAAATAATTTGTGACTAAAAGACGTGTTGTTGTTACTGGAATTGCTGCAATTTCCCCAGTGGGTTTAACAGCAGAAACTAGTTGGGAATCAATACTGGCTGGTAAAACTGGGATTACAACTATTACTGGATTTGATTCTTCTAATTTTGCAAGTCAGATTGCCGGACAAGTTAAAGATTTTAATATTAGTAAATACTTGTCAGTAAAAGAAGCCAGAAAAATGGATACTTTTATTCATTACGGCATAGCTGCTGGAATTGAAGCTATTGCAGATGCCGGGCTAGAAATAACCGAAGCTAATGCTGAACGAATAGGAATATCCATAGGTTCAGGTATTGGGGGGTTGCCAGGAATTGAAAAAGGTCATTTAAACTATTTAAACGGTGGACCAAGAAAGATTTCCCCATTTTTTGTACCAGGTAACATTATCAATATGATAGCTGGTAATTTATCAGTTAAATGTGGTATCAAAGGGCCGAATTATGCAATTAGCACAGCTTGTTCTACTGGAACTCATAGCATTGGTAATGCGGCTCGCTTGATTGAATATGGTGATGCAGATGTTATGATTGCTGGTGGTGCAGAAATGGCAAGTAGCCCAATGGGATTAGGAGGTTTTTCTGCTGCTCGTGCCTTATCTACCCGTAATGATTCTCCTGGATTAGCTAGTAGACCTTGGGATAAAGAACGAAATGGATTTGTGCTTGGAGATGGAGCTGGTATATTGGTTTTAGAAGAATATGAAACTGCTAAACAACGAGGAGCCGATATATATGCTGAATTAATTGGTTCTGGTATGAGTGGTGATGCTTATCATATGACTTTACCATCTAAGGATGGAGAAGGAGCATGCCGTTGTATGTTAAATGCGATAAAAAATGCTCAGATAAATCCAGAACAAGTCAATTATATTAATGCTCATGGAACTTCCACACAGGCTGGTGATAAGGCAGAAACTTTAGCAGTTAAAAAAGCTTTTACTGATCATGCAAAAGATTTGGTAATTAGTTCAACTAAATCTATGACTGGACATTTATTGGGAGCTGCTGGTGGTTTAGAAGCAGTTTTTACTGTACTTAGTATTCGAGATCAAGTTGCACCACCAACTATTAATATCTTTAATCTTGACCCAGAATGTGCTGGTTTAGATTATGCCGCTAATCAAGCTAAAGAAATGAAAATTGATGTAGCAATTTCTAATTCATTTGGTTTTGGTGGTACTAATGGAACATTAGTTTTTAAACGTTTTGAATGATTTAAATATATCCTTTTAAAGTTGGGGTAATCTAACCCAACTTTTTAAGATTAATTAAATTTCTTTGCTTGAGAATATATACAATCAACAATGTTAAGAACTTTATTTCTCCTATTTTTATTAATAATAAGTGCTATAGGTGGTTCTAGTTACTGGATTTATAAAAACTATCTAACTAAACCTTTACCTATGTTTGAAGATTTACGTTATGTGGTTAAGCCTAATACCAATTTACGTCAAATAACTATTGATTTAATGGATCGAGAATTAATGAATTATCCTACTGCTTTAGCTTGGATATCATTAGCTAGATTTCAAAAAAGAGCTCATTTGATCAAAGCTGGAGAATATTTAATACAAGTTGGTACAACTCCACAACAAATGTTAGAAATTATGATTTCTGGTAAAATTATTAGCCATAAATTAACGATTCCAGAAGGTTGGACTTTTAAACAGATATTGACAGCTATACGTGGCCATCCAGAAATTATACAAACATTGGGAAATGCTGATAATAAAGCAATAATGGCTGCAATAGGTCATCCAAACATGTATCCAGAAGGACGTTTTTATCCAGATACTTATCATTTTACAACTAATACCACCGATGTTATGATATTAAAACGTTCTTATAAAATGATGGAAAAAGTATTAGCAGAAGTATGGAAACAACGTAAAGAAAACTTTTTATTAAAAACTCCATACGAAGTATTAATTTTAGCGTCAATCGTTGAAAAAGAAACAGCGGCAGTAGAAGAACGACCTTTAATTGCCGGAGTATTTATTAGAAGATTAAAAGAAAAGATGTTATTACAAACTGATCCAACCGTAATTTACGCTTTAGGAGAAAATTTTGATGGTAACTTGCGTAGAAAAGACTTAAAAATAAATAATCCATATAATACTTACAAATATAAAGGCCTTCCTCCAACTCCAATTGCTATGCCAGGTAAAGCAGCATTAGAAGCTACTGTCAATCCAACTGGTGGAGAAGCACTATATTTTGTGGCCAAAGGTGGTGGTAAACATTATTTTTCAGTCACTTTAAAAGAACATGAATGTGCGGTTATAGAATTTCAAATTAAAAATAAAAATCTTCAGCGTTATAGAAGTCGTTGTAAAAAATATCCAAATTGTTTTGCCTGTTCCTAATGAAATTAGGAATTTGTGGTAGTCATCGAACTGGTAAAACTACCTTAGCTCAAGCTATTTCTAGCCAAATTGGAATAGATTTTATCAAAACTAATACCAGTGCAGTATTTACCCAACAGGGTCTACACCCTTCTCAACCTTTAGATTTTCCTACCAGACTAAATATTCAAAAACTTATTATTCAAGCTGCCACCAAAATTTGGCAAGCTGATAGTTTTATTACTGATCGTACTCCTATAGATTTTATGGCTTATACTTTAGCTGATATTCAAGGAAATACTAAGGTTGATTTTGTAGAATTAGAAACATATTTAACAGAATGTTTTAAGGTAACTAATCAAATTTTTTCTAAACTTGTTATTGTACAACCAGCTATTCCATTAGTTTATGAAGTTGGTAAAGCCGCCTTAAATAAAGCTTATATGGAACATTTAAATATTATTATCCAAGGATTATGTAATGATGAACGTTTACAATGTCCAGTAACTATCATTCAACGAAATATTATTGATTTACGAAAACGAGTGGAGATGATTACATAGGTTAATGAAATTGTAGATTAAGGCAACCACAAGGGACTAGCCCTACAAATCATTATGTAGGGTAACCCTTTTAAAGATCATCTATGTTTAATTTACAACAATTTATTAAACGACGTAGTAGAGGGTGGTTAAGCTAAATTACGAGGGAGATTATAAATCTTTATGAGACCCATCACAAAATGGTAATCTTTTACTATGTTTACATTGACATAACCAGGCTGAACCTGTTTTATCAGGGGAAAATTCTACTGGTTTAAAATCGGTACCAGCATGAGACCCATCACAAAATGGTTGTTTTTCAGATTTACCACAACTACACCAATAATAAGTTTTATTGGCATCCAATTCCATTTCAATTGGTTTATTCATAGCTATTTTCCTATAATTATAAAAACTTGTGACCATCTCAAATTTGCCTA
>DRQV01000265.1 GCA_011371325.1 Thioploca sp. | reverse complement strand
AATTAACTAAGCAAATTGAAATATTTATCTTTGCAGATGAATTAAATTTTATTCCAGGCGAATTTACTATCTTTGTTGGTTATCGCTTACTAAATGGCACGATAGTATTTAATGGTTTAGAACCAATTCATTTCTTCATAGGTAATAGTGGTAGCATAAACTTACAACAAAATATAGTACGTGATGAAACCCAAATTTGGAATGAAGTTGAATCCACTAGTATTTTTGCATCATCTATCAGCAATCAAAATAATAGTAACGGTGATAATTCAACTTTTGCCTATTACGACACTATAGCTGTTACTGAATTTATAACTGTAGAACCACGTTATGTTGGGAAATCGGCTGATATATTGATTGCTGCTGGCTATCGTGGGCATTATAAAGAGCAAGCTTACGCTAGAAATGGTGCGACTTGGCAATTTTGGGATCATAGTCTTACTAGTTTATTACCAATTCAACATTATCAACGCTTACCAGAATATTTAGAAATCCCTGTTTATATTGGTGATCTATCATTAAAACCTGGTTATTATCAATTATTTATAGGTTATCGATTAAATAATGAAATTATTGTATTTAATGGTTATGAGCCTACTAATTTTATGTTAGCAAATGGAATTGGGCTTGATGTTACCGGGCAGAAATTTGTCACAACTACTAGGTTTATAAATTGGGGTTATCAAGATGAAAAAGTTCATAATCCTTTCTATGCACATACTGATACTCAAGTTGGAATTGCGACCATTATTGCCCCAGAAACCAAACATATAGGTCAAACTGTAGAAATTATGCTGGTTGCTGTACATAATGATACTGATGTTAGCACTCAATTAGAAACTCCAACTTGGGGAACTTGGGATACCAATAATGTATATATTACAAAATCTATCCCTGATATACAATTAGAAAAAAATATGCCAGAAATACAATTATTTGAAGGCTTGTTTGAGACTGGTAATTATACAGTTTACATTGGTTACAAATTAGCAAATGGTGACATTATTTATAATGGTGGAGAAGCATTATATTTGAAGATTGACTAATTTGGTTATCTGGTGGGCTTTCAAGCACGCAAGAATATTGTTAAAAACCTGTTATCTCATAAGTATTCTTTTATGATTATAGCAGTAACCATTCTCAAAAACTTGGGTGGGAAAGCCTCAATTTAATGATAATCTTTATATCGAGTTTGTAATCTGTACTATTGTAAATAGTAACCATTTTTTACATTGAAGCGTTAATACTTTATTCAAGTATTCCATAACGCTACAATGTTATAAATTTCCACCTAATTTTGTAATTGCTCTATAATTTTATCTATTTTATCAGGAGTAAGATTTTCATGATATTTATCCTCGACTTGCATCATTGGAGCCCCACCACATGCACCGAGGCATTCGACCTCTTTTAAGGTAAATTTATTATCTTCAGTAGTTTCACCTAATTGAATGCCTAATTTTTTATTCAAGTGTTCAACAATTTCATCAGAACCACGTAACATACAGGAGATATTAGTACAAATACATAACTTATTTTCTCCGACTGGCTCTAGTTCATACATAGAATAAAATGTGGCAACTTCATAAACTGCAATAGGTGGCATATCTAAATAATCTGCTACTGCATCCATTAATTCTGTTGTCAACCAACCTCCATTAAATTCTTGAACAACAGTTAGGGCCCCCATTACTGCTGATTGCTTTTGGTCTTCTGGATATTTGGCTATCCAAGCATCAATTTTGGTACGAGAATCTTCTGATAAAATAGCCGCAGCATTTGGCTTTGAAGTATGTGTTGACATTTATAATGTTCCTATGCAAATTTATTAGGGATTACGCATGCAGAATTGCTTTCAACTAAATATTATTAAACTATTGATTATAACATATATTTTAATCAATAGTTAATTTTGTTAAATAACTGATATTACATATAAAATTTTAAAATTTCTATGAATTCCATTAAAATACTTGATCCACTTACTGTTCCTCTTAATGGAATAAACTTAATCGAAGCCAGTGCCGGAACTGGAAAAACATATACAATATCCACTCTATTTATCCGATTATTATTAGAAAAAAAGCTTACCATAGATAAAATCCTAGTAGTAACCTTTACTGAAGCTGCAACTGAAGAATTACGTGATCGAATTCGGAAACGTTTACGTGATACTTTATTGGCCTTTCAAAATAATGAAAGTGAAGATAAAATTATCATTGGATTACTTAATAAATATCCAGATCGTAAAACAATTATCGTTAATTTAATCAATGCCATCCGCAGTTTTGATGAGGCATCTATTTTCACTATTCATAGTTTTTGCAAACAGATGTTACAAGATAATGCTTTTGCCAGTGGAGTATTATTTGACGTTGAATTAATAACAGATCAAAATTACTTATTATGTGAAATTGTAGAAGATTTTTGGCGACAACATTTTTACAATGCCTCACAATTATTTCTCGATTATGCTTTGGAAAATGGCTATAAAAATCCGGCCAGTTTACTAACTAATTTAAACTATGGCCATTTAAATATCATTCCCCAATTTAAATTAACAGAGTTAGATACAACCCAATTTCAAACAGCATTTTTAGCAGCTAAACAAGCCTGGAATCAACAAGATATTCAAGATTTGTTAGTAAATAGTAAAAGTTTAAATAAAAATAAATATCGTAATATACCTTTGTGGTGCAATGAACTAAATATCTTTTTTCAATCTTCAACGATTAATTTACCAGCTAAATTTATTAAATTTACCAGCAGCGAACTTGCTGCCAGTGTTAAAAAAGGGCAAACTGCTCCCAAACATGAATTTTTTGATTTATGTGACATATTATATTCCTGTCAAACTGATTTATTACAAGCTTTTGATCAACATTTATTAGCTTTAAAAGTAAAATTATTTGTCATCACCAAACAAAAATTAACCCAGAAAAAACAACAATATAACATTCAATCTTTTGATGATTTATTATTTAATTTGCATAAAGCGTTAACAAGTAGCAATGGGCATAATTTAGCCAATACAATTCGGAATAAATATCAAGTAGCATTGATAGATGAGTTCCAAGATACTGATCCAATTCAATATGATATATTCCATACTATTTATGCAATTAATAGTACTTTATTTTTAATCGGCGATCCAAAACAGGCAATTTATAGCTTTCGAGGGGCTGATATTTATACTTATCTTATTGCTAGTGAAGATGCAGATAATCGTTATACTTTGGCAACTAATTGGCGTTCTGAATCTGATTTAATTAATGCCATTAACTTATTATTTACTCAGCGAACTAATCCATT
>DRQV01000264.1 GCA_011371325.1 Thioploca sp. | reverse complement strand
ATAAGTTTTAATGAACGAGAAGTTGCAAAACGTAAATTTCAATCCTTGCCACGTGATGCTAGTCCATGTCGGCTTCGTAATAGATGTCAAATAACAGGCCGTCCTCATGGTTATTATAGGAAATTTGGATTAGGACGGAATAAATTAAGAGAAGCAGCAATGCAGGGATTTGTTCCTGGATTGACTAAATCAAGTTGGTAGTTTCATAACAACTTAAAAAATAATTGTAAATTTCAGCAGCAATGATAAGTTAACATTTATAAGAGAATTATATGAGTATGTCTGATCCTATTGCTGATATGTTAACACGTATTCGCAATGCACAATCTTGTAAATTTAAACAGGTGAAAATGCCATCATCTAAAATAAAAATAGCGATTGCTAAATTATTGCAAGAAGAAGGTTATATTACTAGTTTTAGTGCAACTGAAGAAATAAAACCAGTATTAACTATAGATTTGAAATATTATGAAGGTGAACCAGTTATTAGTTTATTAAAGCGATTTAGTAGGCCTGGATTACGAATTTATAAAAAGAAAGGTGAGTTACCTAAAGTATCAGGAGGTCTGGGAGTAGCTGTTATTTCTACTAATAGAGGAATAATGACAGATCGACAAGCACGTAACTTAAACCAAGGTGGTGAAGTTTTATGTTTAGTTGCTTAAATAATTTTTAATGGTAATTTACGAAATGTCAAGAATTGCAAAAAAACCGATTATTTTTCCTACTGAGGTTGAAATATCTTTAGATAATCAATCACTTTTAATTAAAGGTAAAAATGGTCAACTACGACAAAATATACATACAGATGTAGAAATAAATTTATCCGATAATACTTTAACTTTTGCACCTAAAACCAAGAATGCTATAGCTATAACTGGAACTATGCGTGCGATAGTAAATAATATGGTTGAAGGAGTATCTAATGGTTTTCAAAAGGGATTAAATTTAGTTGGAGTTGGTTATAGAGCTCAAGTGGAAGGTAGAATTCTTGATCTTACTTTAGGTTTTTCACACCCGATAAAATTTGCTATACCTGATGGAATTACTATTGAAACTCCAACTCAAACTGAAATATTAGTTAAAGGAATAGACAAACAACAAGTTGGGCAAGTGGCAGCTAATATAAGGTCTTTTCGTCCACCTGAGCCATATAAGGGTAAAGGAGTTAAATATTCGGATGAAATTATTATAAGAAAAGAAGCTAAGAAGAAATAATATGGATAAAAAAAATGCCCGTTTGCGACGAAGTCGTCGTACCCGTGCCAAAATTAAAGCTCAGGGAGCTACTAGGTTGTGCGTTTATAAAACACCTAGACATATTTATGCGCAAATTATCACGCCAGACGGTTCCAAAGTTCTTGCTAGTGCATCTACAGTAGATAAAGAAGTTAAAGAAGTTATTACTTATGGTGGAAATATAGCAGCTGCGATTGTGGTGGGTAAAACTATTGCTCTACGGGCTAAATCAGTTAATATCGAACAGGTAAGTTTTGATCGTTCTGGTTTTAAATTTCATGGTCGAATAAAGGCCTTGGCTGATACTGCTCGTGAAAATGGTCTAAAGTTCTGATTAATTAAATTGAATATATTATGGCAAATTACGAATTTCAACGAACTAAAAATGATGAATTTTTAGAGAAGTTGGTAGCAGTGAATAGAGTAGCTAAAGTAGTTAAAGGTGGACGAATTTTTAGTTTTACTGCATTAACAGTTGTAGGTGATGGTAAGGGAAGAGCTGGTTATGGGTATGGTAAAGCCCGTGAAGTTCCATTAGCTATTTCTAAAGCAATGGAAAATGCTCGTAAGAATATGTATAATGTTGATTTAAATGGGGTTACTTTGCAATATCCTATTACGGCTGAACATGGTGCTGCTAAAATTTATATGCAACCGGCTTCTAGTGGAACTGGAGTTATTGCTGGTGGTGCTATGCGAGCAGTCTTTGATGTGTTGGGTGTGCGTGATGTATTAGCTAAGACTATTGGTAGCTCTAATCCTAAAAATGTAGTGCAAGCTATGTTTAAGGGTCTTGTTAAGATGGCAAATCCAGAATCAATAGCGGCCAAACGCGGTAAAACTGTTGAAGAGATTTTAAGTTATGACAAAAAAGATTAAAGTTACCCAATTAGGTAGTTCATATGGCCGTATTCCAAGGCATAAAGCCTGTATTGCTGGTCTTGGGTTGCGTAAACGCCATCATACAGTTTTTGTTGAAGATACTCCAGCTAATCGTGGTATGATTAATAAAGTTGCTTATTTATTAAAGGTGGAAGAATGTACCTAAATACTATAAAACCTGGGGTTGGAGCTAGAAAAGTTGCTAAACGTGTTGGGCGTGGGATTGGTAGCGGATTAGGTAAAACTTGTGGTAGAGGTCACAAAGGACAACGGTCTAGATCTGGAGGTTTTCATAAAGTCGGGTTTGAAGGCGGTCAAATGCCTTTGCAAAGACGTTTACCAAAAGTTGGTTTTACTTCTCGTACTGCTAAATTAACAGCTGAAGTTCGTTTGCACGAGTTAGAACTGGTTAAAGATGATAAAATTTCTTTAGAGGCTTTAAAAACTGCTCGTGTCATTAAACAGCATTTTAAGTATGCGAAGATTATTGCTACTGGTGAAGTAACTAGAGCTTTAAATATTAAAGGTATAACTTGTACCTCTGGAGCTCGTGCCGCTATTTTAAATGCTGGTGGCTCAATTGAGGAATAAAGCTGGTGGCTATAAATAATGCGTTGGAACTTGGAAAATCTGGACGTTTAACTGAGCTCAAACAACGGCTTCTATTCGTATTGGGAGCTATAATAGTATTTCGGATTGGTACTTTTATACCAGTACCTGGCATCGATCCAGTTGCCTTGGCGGCTATGTTTGAAGAACAACGTGGTACTATCTTAGACATGTTTAATATGTTTTCTGGTGGTGCATTAGAACGTTTTTCCGTATTTGCTATTGGTATAATGCCTTATATTTCAGCTGCTATTATTATGCAGTTGATGACGGCAGTACACCCTAAATTAGAACAGCTAAAAAAAGAAGGTGAATCAGGTCGACGCAAAATTACACAATATACTCGTTATGGTACTCTGGGATTAGCTACTTTTCAGGCTACTGGAGTTGCGATTGCACTAGAAAGTCAAAGTGTAGTCATTGACCCTGGTCTTGCATTTAGAGTTACAGCTATAATGACGCTAGTTACTGGAGCTATGTTTATCATGTGGTTAGGTGAACAAATGACTGAGCGTGGTATTGGTAACGGTATCTCTATTATTATTTATGCTGGTATTGTTGCAGGATTACCTTCTGCAATTGGTGGTTCATTAGAATTAGCTCGTACTGGGCAATTGCATATTTTAACATTATTAGTATTGTTTGCAGTAGTTCTAATGGTGACAGCATTTGTAGTATTTGTTGAACGTGGACAAAGACGCATAACGGTAAATTATGCTAAACGACAAGTTGGTAATAAATTATATGCTGGTCAAAGTAGTCATTTACCACTGAAAATGAATATGGCTGGAGTGATTCCGCCTATTTTTGCTTCTAGTATTATCTTATTTCCAGCAACTTTGGCTGGTTGGTTTGGTAATGCTGAAGGTATGACTTGGCTAAAGGATGTATCTCAAGCCATATCACCAGGACAACCTTTGTATGTAATGTTTTATGCAGTAGCTATCATATTTTTCTGTTTTTTTTACACAGCTTTAACTTTTAATCCTAGAGATATTGCGGATAATTTAAAAAAATCAGGTGCCTTTGTTCCAGGTGTTAGACCAGGACTACAAACTGCTGAGTATTTAGATACGGTTATGTCTAGATTAACCTTAGTTAGTGCTATTTATGTAACTGCTGTATGTTTATTACCAGAATTCTTAATTCTTAAATGGAATGTACCTTTTTATTTTGGAGGTACTTCTTTATTAATCATTGTAGTTGTCACAATGGATTTTATGTCCCAAGTACAAGCTCATTTAATGTCGCATCAATATGAAGGACTGATGAAGAAAGCTAATTTAAAAGGACATGGACGTGGTTTATAAATTATGAAAGTAAGAGCTTCTGTTAAGAAAATTTGTCGAAATTGTAAAATTATTCGTCGCCATGGCAAAGTTAGAGTTATCTGTGTAGATAAACGACATAAACAACGCCAAGGCTGAAATAATTCTTATTGGTTCTTGAAATAGAATTAAAAAAATAGATAGGATTATTATGGCTCGTATAGCTGGTATTAACATCCCAGTACACAAACATATAGTTATTGCTTTAACTTCCATTTATGGAATTGGTTCAGTTTTAGCTCAACGTATTTGTGAAGCGACTAAGGTTGCTCCCAATACAAAAGTGAAAAATTTGAAAGATAAAGAACTTGAATGTTTACGTACCGAGGTTGCTAAATATAATATTGAAGGTGATTTGCGTCGTGAGATTGCAATGAACATAAAACGTTTAAAGGACCTGGGTTGTTATCGTGGTATTAGGCATCGACGTGGTTTGCCATTACGTGGTCAACGCACTCGTACTAATGCTCGTACTCGCAAAGGTCCTAGAAGACCAATTAAGAAGAAATAAGTCGGATATTAATATATGCCAAAAGCACAACGACAACGTAAAAAAGTTAAAAAGAATATTACAGATGGGATTGCCCATGTGCATGCTTCTTTTAATAATACGATCATTACTATTACCGACCGTCAGGGGAATGCACTGGGTTGGGCAACTGCTGGAGGTAGTGGGTTTAGAGGTTCTCGTAAAAGTACACCTTTTGCCGCTCAAATAGCAGCAGAAAAAGTTGGTAATATTGTTAAGGATTTCGGTGTCAAAAATTTAGACGTACGGATTAAAGGGCCAGGACCAGGACGTGAGTCAGCAGTTCGTTCTCTTAATGCGAATGGTTTTAAAATTACTTCCATTACTGATGTGACCCCAATTCCACACAATGGATGTCGTCCACCCAAAAGACGCAGAGTATAATAATTTAGAGAGATAATATGGCAAGATATCTTGGCCCTAAATGCAAATTAAGTCGGCGTGAACAGACCGATTTATTACTGAAAAGTCGTGCTCGTAGCCTTGATTCAAAATGCAAATCTGAGAAATTACCAGGTCAACATGGTGATAAACGACAACGTTTGTCTGATTATGCGGTTCAGTTGCGTGAAAAACAAAAATTACGTCGTTTGTATGGAGTCTTGGAAAAGCAATTTCATGGTTATTATTTGAAAGCTAACCAAAAAACTGGTTCGACTGGTGAAAATTTGTTGAAATTACTTGAATGCCGTTTGGATAACGTAGTTTATCGGATGGGATTTGGAGTTACTAGAGCTGAAGCTAGACAATTAGTAAGTCATAAAGCTATTCTAGTCAACGAAAAACCAGTTAATATACCATCATATCAAGTTAGTTCTAATGATGTTATTAGAATTCGAGATAAAAGTCGTGAACAATTACGTATTAAAGCAGCTTTGACTAGTTCTAAGGAATATGGTTTTCCTGAATGGGTTGAAGTTGATATTAATAAAATGAGTGGCATTTTTAAAACGATTCCGGAACGTCAAGAATTACCAAGTGATATTAATGAACAACTTGTTGTAGAGTTGTATTCTAAGTAAATTGGATACGCAAGTATGCTAATGGATTTCTTAAAACCTCGTATAGTTGATGTTGAATATATCAGTGATACAATTGCTAAAATAACATTAGAACCTTTAGACCGTGGTTTCGGATATACCTTAGGTAATGCATTGAGACGGGTTTTATTATCTTCTTTGCCAGGTGCTGCTGTAACTGATGTGAAAATTGAAGGTGTACTACACGAGTATTCTGCCATTGAAGGTGTGCAGGAAGATGTAACTGATATTTTATTAAATTTAAAGGGTGTTGCTTTTCGCATGTTAGGAGAGCGTTCTCAGGTATCTTTACAATTAACTAGCCAAGGACCTGGTGTCATATGTGCAGATGATATTGCTGTAGAACATGACATTGAAATTGTGAATCCAGATCATGTCATCGCTAATTTAACTAAAAATGTTAAATTGGATATGACTCTAAAGGTTGTGCGAGGTCGTGGTTATCAACCAGCTAGCCAGCGTTCTGTTACTGATGAGGATAATGATAGTCCAATCGGCACCTTAAAACTAGATGCTTCTTTCAGCCCAGTTTTACGAGTAGCTTATCAAGTAGAAAGTGCTAGAGTTGAACAGCGTACTAATTTAGATAAACTTATTATTGAATTGGAGACTAATGGTTCTATTGAACCAGAAGCTGCAATTAAAACTGCTGCGACTATTTTACAAAATCAATTGGCAGTGATTGTTGATCTTGAAAATCGTATTGAACCGGAAGAAGATACTGAAAAAAATGAAATCGATCCAGTTTTATTACGACCAGTGGATGAGCTAGATTTGACTGTACGTTCTGCTAACTGTTTAAAGGCTGAGAGTATTTTCTATATAGGTGACTTGATTCAAAAAACTGAATCTGACTTATTGAAGACTCCTAATCTTGGTAAAAAATCTTTGACTGAAATTAAAGATATATTGGCAACCCGAGGATTATCATTGGGCATGCGTTTAGAAGATTGGCCACCTCCTAATCTTCATAATGAAGAATCTGATGGTTCTTAATTGTTAATTACAGGATAAAATTATGCGTCACCGTCATGCGGGAAGACAATTAAATAGGAATAGTAGTCACAGAAAGGCAATGTTTAAAAATATGTCTGTTTCTTTGCTACATCATGAACTTATTAGAACTACTTTACCTAAAGCTAAAGAATTACGTCGTGTTGTTGAACCTTTGATAACTCTTTCTAAAGAAGATAGTGTAGCTAAACGTCGTCTTGCCTTTGCTAGACTGCGTAATAGAGCAATAGTTACTAAATTATTTAATGAATTAGGTCCTCGTTATAAGGAACGTCCAGGAGGATATTTACGGATTCTTAAATGTGGTTTTAGAACTGGAGATAATGCTCCTATGGCTATTGTTGAATTAGTAGACCGACCTCAGCTAGAAGAAGCTAACTAGGGACAGTGTATTTGTGGGAAAAGTTTTCCCGCAATTCACTTTTTGAATTCAAAGTTGAACTCTCTAAATTCAGCATATAGTTCATCTGGGATAGGTAATGGAGAAGCATTTTGAACTGCTAATATTGCAGAATGATCAAATGTGATGTTACCGCTACTAACAACTACTGCTACATTTTCTACCACCCCTCCAATTTGTAGATTAATCTTTATTATACAAGATAATCCTCCATAAAAACCACGAGGTCGTATCCAATATTGAGGTAACTTATTTTGTAGAAGTTTTATAGTTGCTTGAATTTGTTCTTCATCTCGCTTTTCTATTTTTTTAATTCTTGTATTTTCAACTTTTTCAGCATGTTGTAACGCTCCTTGTTTTAAACGTTTTTCTTCAGTTTGAAAATTTTTGACTGCTAACCTTTCCTCTGTTTTTAAACGTTCATATTTTTTACGTTCTTTAGTTAGTTTCTTTGCTTCAATCTCTTTCTGAGCAAGGATTTTATTTAAAATATCTTCCTCTTGTCTTTTTCTTCTTTTAGTTTTGTTAAGTAATTTTTTTGCAAAAATAATCCTTTTTCTAATCTGATCTAATTCTAAGTTTATAACTGGTTTATCTATAACATTTTTCTTTAATACAACTTCATCCACAATAGTAGCTGGTATAATATCTTCTAATACTGGCGAAGCTGATGGTTGATTTAATACTTCTATACCAAAAAATATTGGCAGTAAAAACAGTATATTAATGATAACTGCTTTAATTAGTGCTATAGTTCGCATTACTTAATTCTTCTCGTTCTCGACGTATTTTTTCCAATTCCGCTTCCGCTTGTGATCGACGTTGTTTTAATTTATCTAATTGATTTTGTTCTTCATGTTGCCGAATAGATAAAGTATATTCTTGATTTTGAATATGCTGATGCTCTTTTTGTTCTAAAACTTGTTGCCTATATTTTTGAGCAGCATTAATAATCTTATTTCTTTGTAAACGTTCAAACTCTTCAGCTACAGCTGCATCATCCAACAATTTTTGTTCAATAACTTGTGAAGATTCTGGTAAATCAGCATTAAATAATAGGATTATAATTAATATTCCTAATAATAATATTGCTTTGAGAAATGCGATAAATTTATCTGTTAACATTTTTCTGAGTTAATAAACCTACTTTTTTGACTCCAGCTTCCCGCAGAATAGACATTAGTTTTACTACTTTTCCATAACTTAAACGATAATCTCCTTTGATTAAAACTTGTGAATCAGTGATAAAACGAGTCAAAGCTATTACTTTAACTAGCAATTCCTTAATGGTCAAAGATTGTTTATCATCATTTAAGAATAGTTGTCCTTTAGCATTTATGGTAATAATCACAAAGTTTATATTTTCAGTTTTAACAGTTTCTGCTTGTTTTACTGCTGGTAATTCAACTTCAACACTACGAGTTAATAATGGTGAAGTTATCATAAAAATAATCAATAGTACCAACATTACATCAATATATGGTACAACATTCATTTCTGCCATATGACGGCGACGTTTACGATAGTGCATTTTTAGTTTTACGCTGTAAAATACCAAGCAATTCATCTAGGAAAGTATCATAATTAGTAATCAATCGATCTATATTATCATTATAATTATTGTAAGCTATAACTGCTGGAATTGCGACAAATAATCCCATAGCAGTAGCAATCAATGCTTCAGAAATACCAGGGGCTATCATAGCAAGAGTGATCTGTTGTTGATTTCCTAACGTATGAAATGAGTTCATAATTCCCCACACAGTACCAAATAAACCTATATAAGGACTTACTGAGCCAATAGTTGCTAAATTTGCTAATTCTGATTCTAATTCATCTATTTCACGGCGTAATACTATTTGCATAGCTCGTTTAGTATTTTCAATCAAATTATTAGTATTACGTGATTTTAAAAATTCAGCGTAGCCAGCCACAAAAATTTTCTCTATTCCAATTGCTTCGTTACTACGAATATGATTGTATAATAAATTTAAATCTTTACTTCTCCAAAATAATTCTTCAAAACTATTTACTATATTATGTATATTTTTCAAATAACGGCTTTTATAAAAAATCAAAGTCCACGAATACAAAGAAATAAATAATAATAACAACATTACAATCTGTACCAGTAAACTGGCTTCAAATATTAGTTTTACTAATGATAATTCATTCATTTTAACTTGGTCTCATTTTCAATAAATATGAATTATATATATTTTGGAAAATCAAATAAAACATCGGGCCTAGGGCTGCTAAAGGACTTACAAAAGTTAACGCGATCCAAATCATAAACATAGTATTTTTTTGTCCTAATGATTGGCTAGTT
>DRQV01000263.1 GCA_011371325.1 Thioploca sp. | reverse complement strand
AGGCATGGAAGCTTCCAAACAAATGGCCAAGGATTTAGTAGTAGAAGCCATTGATAATTTAACTATTCTTGGCAAACAAGCAGAACCATTACGATGGATAGCAGATTACATTATAACTCGGCATTATTAATTTGGTTGGGCAGTTTTTACTTTTAAACCGTCCATAGCATTAGGTAATTGAGTTATTATAATTTGTTCACCATATTGTAAATTAGAACTACGAACTAGGATTTTTGATTTTCCATCAATAACTTGTTCACCAATTCTTTCTATTTTCAAACCCTGCATACGGCCATCAACCAGCTTATAAATATGATTCATTCCATAAACTGCTTCATAAGGTAGAGCAACTACATTAGTTTGTTTGGGTAAAGTTAATAATAAAGTTAAAAATTGGCCTAAACGTAAATTTGCTGGTTGACTAAGTTTAAATAAACCATCAATTCCACCACTATTTTGATTTATTTGACCAGAAATTCTATCCAAAGTTAAGGTTAATGATTTAGAATTCAGTTTAGCAATTGCTGATATATTAGTGGAGTTCATCACTATATCTTGATAACGAGTTGGAATCTGAGTTCTAACTTCCAATACCGAGTTATCATACATGGATAATAGTATATCACCACTGCGTACTCTATCTCCAACTGCAACTTTGACTTCAACAATTATTCCAGTAAATGGTGCGGTTATTTTAGTACGGGCTAATTCTAATTTTGCGATATCTTGTAATGCTTTAGCTCTAATTTGTTTAGCTTGTAATTGATTTAACCGAGCCTTATGATTTTTTATCTCTAATTTACGTTGGATAATAGTTAGCGTTTGTCGTTCTACTAACTGTTGAGATTCATCTAAAGCAGATTGAGAACTAGCTTTTTGCTTGGCTAATTTTCGTAATCGTTCTAAAGATTTTTTAGCCAGTTTTAATAGAGATTCTTCATGAGTTATAATAGTTAAATTATTGGCATGGCGTTGTTTTTCTAAGGTTATTTGTGCAGAAATATCTTTAATATCAGCAACTTGTTGTTTGAGCTTTAAAATACTATCGCTATCTTCCAACCGGATCAATATATCATTTTTATTAACTTTTTCTCCTTCTAATACTTTAACTTGTAAAACTTGAGCGTTTAAATTGGGAGAACGTAAAGTAGATGTTTTAGGGGATTCAACTCTACCGTATAAAGTTACAGTTGGCGATAATGTCTCAAGGATAACTGGCGTAGTTGCTACAATCCAAGCTGGTTCGGTAATTTCAATTGCTCCAGTTTTAGATTTAGTTTTAAGCATATATCTAAATCCAAAAATACTAATTGCTAAAATTAATATCGGTAAAATAATCTTTTTCATTAAAATTTTTCTATATTTATACCTACTTTATATAGTCCTAATAGGCATTTAAACTCTTTATCGCTATAATATTTAGAATTTTAGCGACGGTAAGTCAATACAATTTCTATCCTACGATTAAGCTGTTTTTTATCATTATTATCGTTTTCTGTTTTAATTCTTTCCCAAGTATATTTATCTTCTGCGGTTCTGCTAACAGGTTTATAGCTACCAAATGAAGTTGCAGACATCAAAACTTTAGCTGGATTAATTGCAAGCTCTTCTTTTAGAAAGAGAAATACTTCTAATGCTCGTTCAGAAGCTAATTTTAGATTATATTCCTGACTTTTTTGTGAATTAATATTATATTTCTTAGGTGCTGTTATATCCGCATGACCCTGAATTTGAATTTCCTGAATCGCTGGTAATTTATTTTTAATTACATTACCTACGGTTGTCAATATATCCCGACCACGAAGTTTTAATTTAGCTTTGCCTGAAGTAAATAATACACTGCTACCAAAACTAATAGTCTGTTCTTGCAAAGTTGTATCTTTTACGCAAATGCTATCATTTTCTAAAATTGGAATACAATGTTCATTATTAGTGGTAATAAAATTATAATTAGCAGCAATTTGTTGAAATAAATCATTTTTATTACTCTCGACTTTAGAAGTATCTGGGCCATAACCTTGATATTTTTTCAATTTATATTTCTTACCATCTTCTTGATATGCAAGCAATGAAGTTTGGCATTCCTGTATATCTTGCTGACAACTTTTTAAGCTTGTTTCTAATATTTTGATTTGTAGTTCTAACTCAGTTTTATCATCATTCATTTGTTGAGCACTAAATTTACATTTAGAAATTTTTTCCATACAAGCAGTTAGTTTTGCTTCCAATGTCTTGATTTGGAGGTTTAAATATGCTATTTCTTGGTTATACTCCTGTTCTAATTGAACTGTATATAAATTATTATTTTTCACTGCTTCTGTAGCAGAAATTTTTACTATTATAAAAGCTATCAAAAAGAAAATAAACAAGTGAAAAAATAGATCAGAAAATCCTATCCAAGAAACATTACTTTCAATATCGTCGCTGAACATGTTAATTCCTTTTGGCTTTATCCAATAGTTTTTTAAACAGGCTCTTTTTGATAATCAAACCACTTTGATCCATTACTTCTTGTACTAACTTAACATTAATTTTATTAATTTCTGTAACTCTAGTGGTTTTTTCGATATATTCATCAAAAGCAGCAGCTAAATTTTTTGAGTTTTCCCCAATATCTT
>DRQV01000262.1 GCA_011371325.1 Thioploca sp. | reverse complement strand
TAGTTCTTCTGATGATGAATCCGTATCACCTAAATCATCTAAGGAAAGCTCATCATCATCTAACGATAGTTCTTCTGATGATGAATCCGTATCACCTAAATCATCTAAGGAAAGTTCATCATCATCTAACGATAGTTCATTTTCGGAATTAAGATCAAATTTTTCATCCGAATTTTGGATTTCATCTCCGCCATCGTCGTTATCCAAATCAAGATCAAGATCATCTCCTAAATCTAAAGTTGTTCCATCATCTATATCATTACCAGTTTCACTATCTAAATCAAGTTCATCACCTAAATTTATTTCAGTATTTATATCATCGATTTCATCTGATTCATCACTCCCACTGAGTGCAACTGCTGCAACACCAGCACCTACTGCAACACCACCGGCTACAGCGACAATTTTACTGCCATCATTATCTTCAGTAGTAACATTATTTATAGATAGTTCTTTATTTGGTGATAAATACTTCCAAAGTTCTAAAGTTTCATCCCATAAAGGACCTTTCCCATCTACCTCTTTATATAATAGTTGAGCCTGTTTTTCAAATTTATCTATTTCCTTTGCATCAGCATAAACTTCTAGTAATTCTAAACGATATTTATGATGATGTGGATATTTTTTAATAGCTGATTTTATTAAATCTTCGGCTAAGGAATATTTTTCGGCAACTGTATATTGAGCAACTTCTTCACGTAAATCATTATCAAATTTTGGATCAACTTCAAACTGAGCATCTGTATCTTCACCACCTGTAGTTTGTTTTATATCTTCTAAAATATTTGGCTCAGATAGATTGCTAGTTTTACTTTCTTCATCCAGACGAGATAATTCTAATATTATTTCTTCATCTGATAGTTTGGTAATTTTCCATTCACCAGGTTCGTTAGATTTAGGTTTCCGTTTTCTTGCAATAATAATTAATAAAATAATACCAACAATAATAGCTATTATTGTTATCCAACCACCGGGTATATTTTCTTCTACTAATTCATCAATTATAGTGATAAAATCAGGTTCATCAGATTCTATATTTTTAACTCTGATAGTTTTACCTGATTCTATTGTTTTCGGTGAATCGGCAAGTTCGGAACCAAATGTTGTAATTTCTGAATTTTCAGCAATTTTTTGCTCATCATCAGAAATATTAACTACTTTATTAACATCATTATTATCAACAGGCTTAGTTGTAATTTCATTTGATGCAACTATCTGTTCTGATTTATTATTAACAGGTTTATCTTCTATGGATTCATCATTATGCTCACCAAGAGATGGTAATCTAGCTGTAGGTTTAAAAGTTAGTTTCTTATCTTCAATTTTTTTAGGAGCTGTTTTTAAATTGGCAAGTTCCTCTTTTAAACGTTTATTTTCTTTGGCTTGTTTAGCTAATTGAGATTGTAACTTAGCAAATCCTTCACTTTTGAAAGCTAACAGCATATTATTCATTTCGTCTAATTGCTGTTTCATATTAATAACCAAACTTTTGGTTGCTGCTATTTCTTCTTTTAATGCTTTATTTTCAGACTCAATAGAAGAATTTTTTTCAGTTAAATTAATAATTTCATTCTGAAGTTGTTTAAATTTCTTAGTATCTTTTACATCATTTTTATTTGGTTTGGGAGCAGAAAGAACTAATTTTGGAACAGCCTGTGGTCTTTTGTTAGATATGCTTTCTTTAACCAATGAGCTTTCAGGAGCTTTGGGAGTATTTTTGGTTGTTTTTTCAACATTAGTTTTACTATTTTTAGCAATTTGAGCTAACTCATCTTTAGTTAATTTACCATCCCAATTGGGTATTTTTAATACTTTACCTCTTTTTATTCTATTCTTATCCCCATTAATAAAAGCTTTAGGATTATTTCGATAAATTTTCTGCATTTGTTCATTTAAGGATACTCCTGCAGGACGAGTACGTTGAGCTATTTGTGATAAAGTGTCGTTTTTAAATACTGTATATGAGCTACCTTTAACAGGTTTAGTTGTAACTCGTTTTTTAGTAACTCGTTTTTTAGTAACTCGTTTCTTAGGTTTAACACGTTTTTGGATTGGAGGATATTTTGGTTTAATCGCTAACTTAGTATCACGAGTAATTAGTTTTTTAGCAGAAATCGGTTTATATAATGGGGGATCTAATAATACTGTATATTCACGTAAAATACGTCCACCCGGCCAACTAACTTCAACTAAAAAATTAAGAAACGGTTCTTTAATCGGTTGCTTAGAAGAAACTGTAATTACTGCTGAAGTTTTACTAATTTTCTGAACTGTAAAATCTATCTTGGTAAGAATAAATGGCCGATCTAATCCAGCTCGTCGAAATGCTCTGGCTGATGCAAGATTTACTCTAACAACGTTAGATTTACCTTTGGGAATGGATAAAATGTTTATTTTAGAATTCAAAGGCTCATTAAGTTTCGAATATACTTGAATATGGCTTAATCCTAATGCATTAATATTTAAAGCCACAATCATCAAAATTAAAAATGTTATAAACTTACGCATAGTTATTCCTTAAGTGGTAATTAAGAATTAGCAATTATTATTTGTTGACCCAATGAATGAAGAATCTATGCTTTAAGTTCTAAACTATCATATTTTTTTGAGTATAGTCAGAGTTCAATCGTAATTCTTCATTCATATTTATATGAGTAAATATATAATGTTACATATCATTTTTAGAATGTACTTTATAAATTATTTGTAAGTATAACTCAAATATAGTCTTTTACCAAAATTTCTGCAATTTGAATACTATTTAATGCAGCTCCTTTACGGATATTATCAGCAACTACCCATAAATTTAAGCCTCGAGGGTGAGAAACATCTTCTCTGATTCGTCCTACGAATACTGGGTCTTTGGCAGCAGCATCTGTAACTGCTGTAGGATAACCAGCATCTTTATGTTCATCAATTACAACTACTCCAGGAGCATTTTGCAATAATTTTCTAGCTTGTTCGGCACTGATTTTTTCTTTAGTTTCAATATGCACAGCTTCGGAATGACCATAAAAAATTGGAACTCGAACTGTAGTTGGATTGACTAAAATATTATCATCTTCAAAAATTTTTTTAGTCTCCCACACCATTTTCATTTCTTCTTTTGTATAACCATTATCCATAAAAACGTCAATCTGAGGTAGTGCATTGAATGCAATTTGTTTGGGATATACTTTTGAGGTAATTGGTTTAACATTTAATAGTGCGGCAGTTTGTACCGCTAATTCTTCAATGGCATTTTTACCAGTTCCAGAAACAGCTTGATAGGTTGCGACATTAATACGTTCAATTCCTACTGCATCATAAATTGGTTTTAAGGCTACCAACATTTGTATAGTCGAACAATTTGGATTGGCAATAATATTACGTGGTTTGTAATTTGCGATTGCATGTGCATTAACTTCTGGTACAACCAATGGTATATCTGTATCTCGCCGAAATTGTGAAGTATTATCTATTACGATACAACCAGCTGCACCTGCTTTTGGAGCATGAATTGCTGATACAGAAGCTCCTGGTGAAAATAAACCAATCTGGGCTTGGGAAAAATCAAATTTTTCTAAATCTCCAATAACTACTGATTTACCTTTAAATTGAATTTGCTTACCAGCAGAACGTTCACTGGCTAAAGGATATAAATTATTGATTGGAAAATTTCGTTCTTCTAAAATAGAAAGCATGGTTTCGCCAACAGCACCAGTTGCTCCAACTATTGCTACATCAAATTTTTTCATCTTAATAATATTCTTAATTGAGTATAGCTTATTTTACCATTATGTTTTCTAAGCTTCAAAGTTCTAACTTTAATATAGCAATAAATTTATTAAATATTAATCTAATGCTGCTATTATGGCATCGCCCATTTCTTCAGTATTAACAACAGTTTTTCCTGCTTGTAGAATATCTACAGTTCGCAAACCATTTTGTAAAACTTTACTGACTGCATTTTCTACTTTATTGGCTAATTCAGCTTGTTGTAAACTATAACGTAATAACATTGCTACTGACAATATAGTTGCTAATGGATTTGCTTTGTTTTGCCCGGCAATATCAGGTGCTGAACCGTGAATAGGTTCGTACATACCTTTGCCATTGGCATCTAATGAAGCAGAAGGCAACATACCTATAGAACCAGTTAATTGAGAAGCTAAATCTGATAAAATATCTCCAAACATGTTATTGGTAACCATAACATCAAATTGCTTAGGATATCTGACTAATTGCATGGCTGCATTATCAACATACATGTGAGTTAAATCCACTTCTGGATAATCATTTTTACCAATTTTTGTAATAATTTCTCGCCATAATTCAGTAGCTTCCAAAACATTAGCCTTATCAATTGAGCATAGTTTTTTTTGTCGCTTCATAGCACTTTCAAATCCAACTTTAGCAATTCTTTCTATCTCATGAGTATCATAAACTAGAGTATTAAAACCTTGCTGTTCACCATTGTCCAAATTACGAACTCCACGTGGTTTACCAAAATAAATCCCACCAGTCAGTTCTCTAATAATTAAAATATCTAAACCAGCTACCACAGCCGGTTTTAAAGTTGATGCATCAGCTAGTTCAGGAAATAAAATTGCTGGTCTTAAATTGGCAAATAAACCAAGTTCAGCACGTAAACCTAATAGACCTTTTTCTGGGCGAATTGCTATTGGCAATGGTTCCCATTTAGCTCCACCAACTGCTCCTAATAATACTGCATCAGATTTTTTCACTAATTCTAAGGTTTCATCTGGTAATGGTTTGCCAGTTGCGTCAATTGCAGCACCACCAATTAAACCTTTTTCTAATTGTATATCTAATCCATGAGATTGTTTTAAAACCTCTAATAATTTTACTGCCTCAGTTATGATTTCTGGACCTATACCATCACCTGGTAATACTGCTATGGTTTTACTCATTAAAATTCCTTTTGCGTACTCTTTA
>DRQV01000261.1 GCA_011371325.1 Thioploca sp. | reverse complement strand
TTATTACTTATACCTTTTAAACTAGATTCAGTTTTAGATATAATTTCTTTTTGGTTAACTAACCAATCTTGAGTAATCATTGTAATTTCATCAGATATTATAACTTCTGATTCAATATCTTGTTCGGCGTTTACTACCGACGTAATAATTAGTATTAATACATAAAAACTAAATTTTAATAAAGACATATAATCATCTCTCAAACGCTTCAAATGATGGGGTGTTTCTGGTAAGTCATCAAGCCACACATAAATTGGTTGAGAAAGCCGAAATAATTGCAGTTGAAGATTTAACCTCTCCAATTATTTTAAACTGTCTAGGTTTTTAGGAGTCCTATTTTTTCAGCAAATTCATGTGGACGATATTTCTTAAATATATTGTAGATATATGGGTAGTCTAGTTTTAATTAGCAGTTACTCTATATAACAAAGGCTATTATAGATGTATTATAATGGTCTTTGCAATAGTGAATGAGTTATATTTTTTAAAGTAACGAATTAAGCTATGTATAAGAATATGATAAGGGTAAATGGTTAGCTTTCATCAAATCAAGAAGTGCTATAAAGATTGGATAATAAATGATATTTTGTTACAGAGATATTTAATAATATTATGGATATGGATAATAAAACTATATTTGGTATTGTATTTGTAATTATTTTAATTATTAGCTTAATTTCATCATTGGTTATGTATAGTTCTGAATCTACCGATCTTAAAGCTACTAATCCTAAAGTTGCTAATGTTGTTTCAGGTACCAAAAAAATATTAAAAACAACTATATCAGTTCCAAAACCTCTTCCAAATGTCTATTGGTCTGAGTTTAATAAAACTTTATTAGATTTAGAACAAGAGTATATATTAATATTACATATAATTTCACCAATCAATACCAAACTAGTAATACCAGAAACCATTATAACTCAAACAAATGTTAAAATTACATCACAAGACATTGATTGGAGTAATGTGGGAAAAACCTTATTTGAATTAGAACAACAGCGTAAGGATATTATTAGTTTATTACAAGAAAAATCCGTATCTATTACAAAGTAGTTTATTCAAAATATGAAATTACGCAAACGTTATATAAATTTTATTACATCAATGTTGCTCAAAAATTTTAATTATTCATCTTACTTAAACGTTGCATTTTACTATATAAAGTAGTACGATTTATGCCCAAAACCCGTGCAGCTTGGCTTAAATTGCCATCACTAATTTTTAAAGCTGCATTGATATAACGATGTTCCCAATCTAACAATACTTCGTCAAGTGAAAAACCAGTTTTATTTAATTGTCGTGAAATAGCTTGCTCATGATCAATATCATTAAGTTGAGTAGTGGTAAAATTAGTTTCTAATTCTTCCAATAAAGTTTCTTTTTTAATCGCTTGATTAGGATATTTTGCTCCAAGTCGAATCACTATATTTCGTAATTCTCGAACATTACCTGGAAAAGTATAAGCTTGCCAACTTTGTTTAGCATCTTTATCAAGCTGAAATAAAGTCCCCATTTCTGCATAGAAATTCTGAAAATGTTCCAATAATAATAATTTATCATCGTCACGTTCATTTAAAGATGGAACTTTAATTGCCAAAACGCTCAAACGATGATATAGATCAGCTCGAAAATCTCCTTTCATAACTTCTTCACGTAAATCTCGATTACTGGCTGCAATAATTCTTGCTTCAGATTTACGTACTTTAGTTTCACCTAATCGATAATATTCTCCATTTTCTAAAACTCGCAATAATTTGGATTGCAAAGCTAATGGCATTTCACCAATTTCATCTAATATTAAACTGCCTTGATTAGCCTCTTCAAAGAAACCAGATCGAGCTGTAGTTGCTCCAGTATAAGCTCCTTTAGCATGACCAAATAATTGGGCTTCTAATAATTCAGTGGTAAAAGCAGCACAATTAACAATTAAACAAGGATTATTTGTTCTTTGACTTTGTTTGTGTAAACATTGAGCGATTAACTCTTTACCAGTACCAGATTCTCCTAAAACTAAAACTGAAAATGGTGAATTAGCAAATTGCTTGATTTGGGTACGCAAAGTTTCCATTGCAGTACTTTGTCCAATTAAACCGCATTCTTTTTGCTGTGGTTCTTCTGTTTTCTGCTCTGCTTCTAAAATCATGTTTTGATGTTTCAGCCGAGCCTTCAGTAGTTCCATATCACAAGGTTTAGGAATGAAATCTACTGCACCTAAAGTTAAAGCATGACGAACATTTTCTATTGCATCTTGACCAGATAAAATTAGAATTTTAATTGATGGATTGAAAGTAAGCAATTCTGAAACTAGAATAAAACCTTCTTCTGGCGAATGCGGATTGGGCGGTAAACCTAAATCAACCAAAGCTAAATCTGGTAAAACTGGTATTGTATATAGTAAACGTTTTACTTCTTCTCTAGTGGCAACAATATGTACATTAAAGCTATCTTTTAATACGAATGCTAAAGATTCACTGATTAATGGATCATCATCAACTAGCAATAAACTTGGTAAATTAGCCATAATAACTTAATATAATCCTAAACGTTTAGTAATCGTTAAAGTTAATTCTGCTTGATTAAGAGTGTAAAAATGTAGTCCAGCAGCACCACCTGCTAATAAACGGCCACATAAATCAGTTATAACATCAATGCCAAATGCCTGTAAACCAGCCGCATCATTTTCAAAATCTCTTAATCGCCATTGTAGCCAACGTGGAACTTCAGCACCACAGGTATTGGAGAATCTTATCAGTTGTTCGTAATTACTAATCGGCATAATACCTGGTATAATTGGAATATCAATACCTTGAGCGGCACAATTATCTAATAAACGAAAATAAGCATCTGCATTGTAAAAATACTGAGTAATGGCACTGTTAGCACCAGCTGCAACTTTTTGTTTAAAATAACCTATATCTTCTTTAGCATTACGAGATTCTGGATGAAATTCTGGATAAGCGGCAACTTCAATATGGAAATGGGAACCGGTTTCAGCCCGGATAAATTCTACTAATTCATTAGCATGACTCAATTCTCCTATATGACCTGCCCAACCAGATGGTTGATCACCACGTAAGGCTACTATTCTACGTACTCCATATTTTTGATAATCTTGTAATAATTGCAATACACCAGCACGAGTGCTACCTATGCAAGATAAATGTGGTGCAGCTTCAATTTCAGATTCTTGTTGGATTTGAATTACAGTTTCAAAAGTTTTTTCCTGAGTTGAGCCGCCAGCACCAAAGGTAACTGAATAATATTCTGGTTGTAATACTTGTAGTTTTTGACGTACTGAAATTAGGTTTGACATACCTTTTTCACTACGGGGTGGAAAAAACTCACAACTAACTGATAAAGCTGTCATAAAATTACCTAAACAATTATAAAGAAAGATATTATACCTATTCGTCTTTCTAGAATATCTTAAATTAAGACTATGAAATATTTTAGGACTTTTAAAACTTTGAACTAATTTAGTCTATTTGAAGTTCAAAGTTTTAACTAGAAATTGACAATTGCAAACTATTACAATTTAAGTTCTACAGTATGGCCAGGTTGATTACTAGGATGATTATTATTAGTAAATACAGAACGATCATTTTTTAATGCAATCACATCAAAAAAAGGTTGAAAACGCTCTTCAGAAATTCCAAATGCTTGTAAGAATTTTCCAAATAGTTCCTGTTCTGTTAATGCGGCATCACCATCAGATAATGATGAATCAAGTATATTAGTCAAAATACACATTTTCTGGGCATCAGTGAGAAGTGGAGCCGCTTCAGTTAAAAATTTTTCAGCTGAATTTTTTTGTTGATACCGATAAGCTCGTTCTAAAAGTTTCCTATTATTAGCACCAACTCCAATAGTTCCACCACTTTCCTCACCACCTAAAACAGCTAATAGTTGCCCAACTTCTTCATTTTCAATTTTACCATCAGCACCAATCATATAAATCAATGAAGTTGCAAAAATAAAATGAGGAGTCATTTCCTCACTATCACCGCTAAACATATCAAATAATCCCATTTATTACTTCTCCGTAAATAGTTATGTGAATAGAAAAACACTTTCTTAATTATACAGCTACAAAAAAGTTACTTTTTGTTATTGATATACCACATTCTAAAGGTTTTGTATAAACCACTTGCATTGAAACGATTATATGCTCCTCGATAAGAATAACCTCATGCTGATATTTTAATCAAATTCATGCTATTAATATAAAATTTTATATTTTTTATAGGTCAGATTATTTAACCAGACCTACTTTTAGCAAGTAATCAGAATTTATGATACAATGGAAACACCAGTGGTATCACCATTAGAATCCATGCTCTCAATATCCTGAACTACCTAAGCCAAGATATTCTTCTAATTGAGCATATTGTATATACAAAATATTATTTTTACCCAAATGATGATCGTAATCATCAGCAGCCATTAATGTTGGATTATTTTCTTCGCAATAGTTCTAAAAAAATTATATCTAAATGTAGAACTTAAGCATTAGAATTTTAAATTTATTCCAACTCAAAATTGGGATTGGCAATATACTGATTAAAATTTTTAAACCGTAACAGGCTAGTCTATGATTGTTGCCTTGTCAAGAAAAACTTTCGATGTTAGTATTAATATTTTTAAATACAAGCATTCAGTATCTTTTAATAAGAAATCTTGGTATTAACATAACCAATTAAATATTTAGGGATTTCATAAATACTCACACCTTATAATCCTTGCTCATTTTTTAGGGACAAAATTATCGGCTAATATCCAATTTATATTGCTATAAATTTATTTCTCAGATAATCCATATATCACACGTAAAGCTAAACTCCAAGCTAATTTAGAAACAAATCAAGGTAAGGAATAATGGGTTGACACTACCTTGTTTTATCGGTGGTAAATAGAGTCGGCTTAAATATGAAACCGGGCTTTGTATAACACCAGTTAATTACTAGAAGCTAAACATAATTTTAAACATTTATCCCAGTCAGGTAATTCTATACCAAAAGTTTTAGTAATTTTTTCATTGGATAACACGGAATACATTGGACGTTTAGCTGGGGCCGGATAATCTGCTGTTGGAATTGGTAAAATATTAGGTTGATTATTATATTGAGCAATAATACTTTTAGCAAATTCATACCAGTTGGTTTGACCGTTACAAGTTAAATTATAAATACCTGATAATTGTTCAATATTAATTGGATATAATGACGAATTTAGTTGAGCTAAAATATGAGCAGTAGCAGTTGCAATAATTCTACTCCAAGTCGGAGAACCAATCTGATCTGCAACTACTTTAAGTTCTTTTCGTTCTTTAGCAAGTCTTTGCATAGTCAGTAAAAAATTGCTACCTCGTAAACCATAAACCCAAGCAGTACGTAAAATTAGATACTTGCCACCAATAGCAATAATTGCTTTTTCCCCAGCTAACTTACTGGCTCCATAAACCCCCATTGGATTAACAGGATCAGTTTCGGTATATGGTTTATCATTATTGCCATCAAAAACATAATCAGTGGAATAATGTACTAACAATGATTTTAGTCGTAAGCTTTCTTCAGCCAAAATACTAGGAGCAGTTCCATTAATAATATATGCTAATTCAGATTCCTTCTCAGCTTGATCAACCTTTGTATATGCAGCAGCATTTAAAATAATGTCGGGTTTAATTTCACGTATCACGCTACGAATCGAATCTGGATCGGTCAAATCAATAAAAGCCTGTGCTTTATTTCTCCCAACAGCTAATACTTGACCAAGAGGTTGCACACAACGATGTAATTCCCAGCCAACTTGACCAGTGGGAGCGATTAGCAAAATTTTTTTACTAGACATTTTATTTCCTATGCTTACGATTGATATTAGGTTTTACCAATTTTAAGTATACAATATTTTAGGGAAATTATAGTAGTTCTTAATTGAGTTTAAAATCAATTGTTTGTTCTGTAGGGAATAATCACTTGTAATTACCCTTTCCTTAAAAAAATTCTGATTCAGATAGCTAATTGGAACAAAGCTTCGCTCAACTTGTATTCTGATAATCCAGATGGTACTATTTCTATAGCTTTAGATTCTACAAAAGCTTTAAAAACTATAGATATTTTATTTTTTAAGAGTTGATAAAATTCCATATATAACTATAAACTCTTAAACTGTTAATTAACAAATTTGGGTATAATAAATTTTAATAATTTTTTTATAAAATATTCATAATAATTCATTTATTTTACAATAATATGTTTACTTTTCAATGGCCTTGGTTGGCTGCATTATTACCTTTACCTTTATTAGTATGGCGGTTTTGGCCATCTCAACAATTATCAGTAAATAATTTACCGAAATTACGCTTACCAACAATAAAACATGTGCAACAAGCTTTTACTCAAGTTGATTCTCCACGAATTAGTCAACGTTGGCGATGGATATTTCTTATTACATGTTGGATAGGATTAGTGATAGCTTTGATGTATCCACAGTTTTTGGATAAACATATTGAAGTTTCTCAAACTGGTTATGATTTGATGTTAGCTGTAGATTTATCAGGATCAATGGAAACTCCAGATTTTTTTGCTCCAAATAACCAACAAATTCGGCGAATTGATGCGGTAAAATTAGTATTAGAACCATTCATTAATAATCGAGTTGGTGATCGAATTGGTTTAATTTTATTTGCTGATCAAGCTTATCTGCAAGCACCTTTGACATTGGATAATGTTGCGGTAAACGGCTTATTGCAAAAAGCACTTATTGGCATGGCTGGTCGTGAAACTGCAGTTGGAGATGCGATTGGTTTAGCGGTAAAAAAACTGCGGGAACGACCAGAAGGTTCACGAATCTTAATTTTGCTTACCGATGGTGATAATAATGCAGGAACTTTAGAACCATTAAAAGCGGCTCAATTGGCTAAACAATATGATATTCGTATTTATACCATTGGGGTTGGTAGTAAAGGAGGCATGTTTCGTCAACATTTGAATGAAAAACCACTGCAACAAATTGCCAAAATGACAGGTGGTTATTATTTTCCAGCAACTGATTTCTCTGCATTAGCTAATGTATATGAACATATTGATAAAAATTTAACTAAAACTGAAGCTGAAAGCAGAGTTTACATTCAACGAACTCCTTTGTATCAATGGCCTTTGGGAATAGCAATGTTGGCTTTATTAATGTTGCAAATTTTGGGTTTAGTTGGATTAAAAGATTAATGACTACTTACACAGCCTTATATTGTTTTTTACTGAGATATGGGCAAATCTATATGTTCGTCTTGCTAATTTTATATACGTATCAAATCTTGCAATTGCTGTCCATTTGGTAATATTAAATCTGGGACACATTCATAAAGTGGTTGTAACACAAACATACGGTTATATAATTCTGGGTGCGGTAAAATCAAGTTGGAAGATTGTAATTGTTTGTTATCATACATTAATATATCTAAATCTAAAATACGAGCTTGCCAACGTTTACCAGTTCTAGTTCGACCACGTTCAATTTCAATGGTTTGTAATTTTTTTAATAATTGAAATGGGGATAATTTAACCGATAAAACCGCAACTGAATTAATATAATCTGGCTGATTTTTAGGGCCAACAGCTTTACTACGATATAAACTAGAATATTTTTTCAAGCTAACTGTTGGAATAGTTGCTAATATTCGTAAGGCTTTTTTGATTTGGTAGATTGGATTATTAAGGTTACTACCTAACCCTATATAAACAGTTGGCATAAGCTGAATTCAAAATAATAATACTTTCTAATTCTGATATTACGCAATTACCTCACCTATTCCTTTAACTTATGGAGGAAGCGAGAGAGAAGGATTTCTACGTAACTTATCATAATTAAATAAAAATGTCTTTGCTAATAACGAATTGGATCGAGATGTAATTCTCATAACCCATGATTTAGTTTTCAGTTTATCATAAATTTTTCTGCAAATATCTATAATTTATTTACTAAATAGTTACCAAGGATCATATTGATTTTTTCTTGCAATAATTATATTATATATACAATTTTTATAGAAGAAATCTATTTTAGAATATGCTTCCCTTTTCATATAACATACTATTGATAACAGACAAAAAAATATAAAGAAATTGGATAGATTATCAATACAAGGATTATAAATATGTCGTTTATTACTGACACTAAATTAAAATATAAATTAATTTTAATCATACTGTTACCATTGTTAGGATGGTTGTATTTTTCTTTTGATTTAATAACAGAAGATATAAAAATAGCTAATGAAACTAAAAAGTTAATAGAATTAACTCAATTATCAATTACTCTTAGCAATATTGTCCATTCGATTCAATTAGAACGTGGAGCAAGTAGTTTATTCTTAAAACAACGAGGTAAACAGTTTAAAACTGAATTATTTGAATATCGTACTAAAACTGATATTACAATAAATAAATTTCATAATTTTTTAAGTACAATAAATATTAATAAATATGGAGGTGAATTTAAAAGCGAATTAGAAAATACATTAGAAATGTTAAAGAAATTTTCCTCCATTAGAAATTCAGTCGCTAATTTATCTATATCACAGCCTAAAGCAGTAAAATATTATACTGAAATTAATAATAAAGTGTTTGATCTGGTTATAGAATCAACCCATATTTCTAGTTATAAAGATATTTTTGCATTAAAAATGGCTTATATTAATTTATTGCGAGCCAAAGAATCTGCTGGTTTAGAACGAGCATTGTTATCAGCAGTGTTTTCTCAAAAAAATATAAAACCCCAACAATTTAGTCAATTTGAAACTATTATTACCGCTCAAAATACTTATTTAAACCACGATGTTATGCGGTATTTAACTAAAGAACAACAAAACTTTTTAAATATTAATTTAGCACCTGGTAATAAGTTTATTGATGAAACTAATAGGATGCGAGATATTATCTATGCAGCTAATTTGAATAAATATATATTACCAGAAATAATTGTCCCTCAATATTGGTTTACTATGCAGACTGGGAAAGTTGAATTATTGAAAAAAATAGAAGATAAATTAGCTAACGATTTATATACCATAGCTAAAAATAAATACATCACTAGTAAAAGTCATTTTAACTATCTAATCCTAACAATACTTATTAGTTTTAGCTTTATTATTGGATTTTTTATTTTATTACTAAAAAGTATAACAACTCGTTTGACTCAAGCAGTACAGGTTGCTAATGCTATTGCTGATAAGAAACTAGATAATAATATTGAAACTGGTCATAAAGACGAAATAGGCCAATTATTACAAGCTTTTGATTGTATGCAAACTCAATTAAGAGAACAAATTCAACATGATAAATTAATCACTGATAAAGCTATACGAATAAATCAGGCTTTGGACAGAGCAACTACTAACGTATTGATAACGGATAGTGATTACAATGTCATTTATTTGAATCAAGCCGCTCAAAATTTGTTCACTAAATACGAATCTATAATTCGCCAAAAAATTCCTCTTTTTGATGCCAAACAAATGTTAGGTTCTAATTTTACTTTATATCACCAAGATGATTATGAAAATAAACGCCGAACATTAGAAAATATTGAAGGTTCACACCGTATTAGAATTACCATTGGTGATATGACTTTAGATCATATTATTACTTTAATAACTAATGATAATAACGAACATATTGGAATTATTATTGAATTTAATGATCGTACTATTGAAGTTGCTACTGAAAAAGAAATAAATACAGTTATTCAAGCAGCTTCCGTTGGGAATTTTAAACCACGCATTAGCCTTGAAAATAAAGAAGGATTTTTTAAAGTTTTTGCAGTTAGCATTAATGAAATTATGGATTTTAATCAATCTGTAACCGATGATATTACAAATATTATTTCTGCATTAGCTGAAGGTGATTTAACCAAAAAAATCGAAAATGACTATTTGGGCGTATTTGATCAATTAAAAAATAATATGAATACTACGGTTATGAAATTGACCGAAGTAATAACTGCAATGTTACAAACCGCAAAAATGGTTAATGGAGTCGCTGACAAAATTTCTGCCAGTAATCTCAGTCTCAGTAAACGTACTGAATCACAAGCAGCCTCGTTGGAAGAAACTGCTTCTAGTATGCAGCAGATGACAGCAACAGTACAGCAAAATGCTGATAATGCTACTCAAGCTAGTAATTTAGCTGATAAAGCCAAACAAAAAGCTAAAGATGGTGGAGAAATTATTAAATTAACTACATTAGCTATGGCTGAAATTGATAAAAGTAGTAAACAAATATCTGATATAATTGGAGTTATAGATGAAATTGCTTTTCAAACTAATTTACTATCCTTAAATGCTGCCGTAGAAGCAGCTCATGCTGGAGAACATGGACGAGGTTTTGCGGTAGTTGCAGCTGAAGTTAGAAATCTCGCTCAACGTAGTGCAACGGCAGCTAAAGAGATTAAAAATTTAATTCAAGATAGTGCTATAAAAGTAGAAGAAGGTACTAAACTGGTTAATAAATCTGGGGAAATTTTAGCCAAGATTGTATCTGCTAGTAAAAAAGTTAGTGATATTATTTCAGATATTGCCTCTGCCACTAGAGAACAGTCTTCTGGGATTCATCAGATTAATATGGCTGTGGCTCAAATGGATGATATGACTCAACAAAATGCAGTTTTAGCTGGAGAGGCATCATCAACTGGTGAACTTATGAAAGAACAAGCTCAAAAATTAGAAGGACAAGTAGCATTTTTTCATGTCGGTGATTTAGAATTGCCTACAATATTACAACCAGATACAATGTATTTGCCTAAAAATAGTAGTCAATTTAATATCCAAACATTAAAAAATAATAGTGATTGGGAAGATTTCTAATTAATTTTAAATCTTTTAATAAATGAATGCAAAAAATTTAACATGGATGAAAGGAGTACGTTATTGTCCTTCTCCTAACTTTGATGAACGAACTGCAAATATAGAACTATTGGTAATTCACTCAATAAGTCTGCCAGCAGGTAAATTTGGAGGCCCTTTTATTGACCAATTATTTACTAATTCTTTAGATAATCGTCCTGATTTTGCTGAGATAATTAATTTACGAGTTTCAGCCCATTTATTAATTCGCCGTGATGGAGAAATTGTACAGTATGTGGCTTTAGATAAACGAGCTTGGCATGCTGGGATTTCAAGTTTTAATGGACGTACTAAATGCAACGATTTTTCAATTGGAATTGAACTTGAAGGGTGCGATGATGTACCTTATACAGGTATACAATATCAAAAGTTAGCTAAAGTAACTAAGATATTACAACAGACTTGGCCGTCATTAACCAATATTGCTGGTCATTGCGATATAGCTCCTAAACGCAAAACTGATCCAGGGCCGTTATTTGATTGGGAGCGATTTAAAAATTCTATAAGGTAAATATTTAAGTATGATAACTCAAAAAGAAGCATTACAATTGATTGATATTTCGGCAAATATGGCTTCTAGTATTGCACAAGCAAAAGCTGCTAGTGGTGATGTCATAAAAGATGAAGATTTAAAAACTTTATTTGTTACTTGTGTTGACATGATACATGAAAGATATGAAAGTTTTTCTACAATTGAACAAGATACAGACGAAAAGTTTGCAACTATTAGTGAAATGCACCGTATTTTTTCTGATAAGTTAGATGATCTTAAGAAAAATAACTTTTCTGAAGAAAAATTCGCTAGTATTGGTGAGATGCATCGAGTGTTTGCAGAAAAACTTGCTACTATTGAACGTAGATTGGCCACAATACCAATACCACGTACTAGTAGACGACCAATTTAAGATAAATAATATGACCTAAAAAAGTTGGGTTATTTCACTGGCCCAACTCAACGCCGCGAAGAAGTTTTCTTAATATGATGCAAAGGAACTGTTGTTTTAGATTCATCAACATAATGAGGACGGGATTTATTATCTATTCCTTGTTCATTGGCTAATTCCTGTTCTCTGGCTGCAATTAAAGCTAAACACATCCGTACATCATTAAATGTCTGTTCGGTTAACGGATATTCCTGTCCAGCTGGTGGAGTTATTTCTCTAATAATACTAGTCAATACTTTACGCATTGATACCATAACTTGTTGTTCTTTAGATAATTCATTAAAATTCATAAATTAAAATTCCGTTAATTATACTGAAAATAATTGATTTATAGATTATACAGTAAGCAAGTAAATTCCTAATTCAGTTAAATACAACTTGCAAGTTACACAGCCTGTATATAAAATAGATATAAGTTTGCGAATTAAATAAGCTAATTCTGTGTAACTTCAATTATATTGTTATAATACTTATATTTTTCAAATAATAATAATTCAGATGTTTTTATCTTTAAAAGATAACAATCCTGTAAGGATGATTTTTTACAATATTTATCAATAACTTAATAATAAAATGTTAATCTTGTTATGCTAAATAAAAAAGTGTATCATAATAAATATATTTAAATAGTTTAACAATAATCAACAATATAGCTTAAATTTTAATATTTACGGAAAAATATATGAATATCACTGACTTACTTGCTTTTGGTGCTGCGAATGGTGTTTCTGATTTTCATTTATCTGCTGGAGTAGAACCAATGGTTCGAGTTGGTGGAGATATGCGACGAATTGATATACCTCCATTAGACCACGCTCAAGTAAGAGATATGATTTACGATGTTATGAACGATAAGCAACGTAAAGAATATGAAAAATATATGGAATGTGATTTCTCATTTTCTATACCTGGGGTGGCAAGATTCCGAGTTAATGCTTATGTACAAAAACGTGGGGCTGGGGCTGTTTTACGAACGATTCCTTCTAAAATTTTAACTTTAGAACAATTAAATGCACCAGCTCTGTTTAGAAAATTTGCAATGACTCATAAAGGGATTGTTACTGTCACAGGAGGTACTGGTTCTGGTAAATCAACTACTTTAGCAGCAATGATGAATTACCGTAATGAGAATGAGTATGGGCATATTCTTACCATCGAAGACCCGGTGGAATTTGTGCATGAATGTAAAAAATGTTTAATTACTCAACGTGAACTTAAAACCACTACTTTAAGTTTTGAAAATGCCCTTAAATCAGCTTTACGCCAAGACCCTAACGTTATTTTGATTGGAGAATTGCGAGATTTAGAAACTATTAGGCTTGCTCTATCAGCTTCAGAAACTGGTCACGTGGTATTTGGTACTTTACATACATCTTCTGCAGCTAAAACTATTGACCGAATTGTAGAAGTATTTCCAACTGCTGAAAAACCTACTATTCGTACTATGGTATCGGAATCAATTCAAGCAATTGTAGCTCAAAGTTTATTGAAGAAAATTGGTGGTGGTCGAATAGCTGTACATGAAATTTTAGTGGGTACACCGGCAATTCGCAATCTAATTCGAGAAAATAAGGTAGCTCAAATGTATTCATCTATGCAAACTGGGCAGAAATTTGGTATGCAGACCTTGGATGGAGAATTAGAAAAATTAGTGCAGAAACGAATTGTCACCAAAGAACATGCTCGTGAATATGCAGTTAATAAAGATAAATTTGCTTAATTTTTAATTAAAAGCTTATTTCCATTGATAACCATTATTCATTCACTAATTTACAGTATATTTAGGTTATAATTCCCTTATTTATAAAAGACTAAAAAAATAATGATTTCAGATACCCTGATTTTAGTAAAAAATTTATCCCGCTATTATGGTAATTTTTGTGCAGTTAATAATATTAGTTTTGAAATTAAACGTGGACAAATTTTAGGTTTTCTTGGCCCAAATGGAGCAGGTAAAACTACAACCATGCAAATGATTACTGGAACTCTGGCACCGACTGCTGGACAAATTTTATTAGCTGGTCATGACTTATTAGATCATCCAATTCAAGCTAAAACT
>DRQV01000260.1 GCA_011371325.1 Thioploca sp. | reverse complement strand
TGGCAGCTTTTTGTAATAATAAATCAGCTAATCCATAATGAACTGGTTTAACTACATCATTATCTGGTAAACGTCGATAGCCAATATCTAATACTTGTTGAATTGGTTTTAATGTGTCAGATGCTAAGCGAAAAGCTTCTATAGCTAAATCTAATTTCTGCTGCTTTTTAAAAATACGGCCCTGCAACCAATACCAACGATATAAAATATGAGGGAAAAATCCTTGTTTAGCAAAAAATATTGCTTGTCTGGTAAAAGTTAACGCATCGT
This sequence comes from Thioploca sp., assembly GCA_011371325.1. GTDB lineage: Bacteria > Pseudomonadota > Gammaproteobacteria > Beggiatoales > Beggiatoaceae > DRQV01. Next base: position 4,161 of record DRQV01000260.1, on the reverse strand, counting down.
TATAACGCTGTTCTAATTCATACAATTCACCTAAACGACCATAAGCAACTGATGTAGTATGATTATCTTGTAAAGTTTTGGCAATATTAGCAGCTTCAGAAAATACCATGTAAGTATATGATAAAATCATTTTTTTATCTGCACTACTGAGGTTTTTAGGTGCTAATTCGGTTACTATATTTTTATTCAAAGAACTATCTTTTAATAATTCAAGCATTATAGTACCGATAGCTATAAAATTAGTTGCCTTATTTCTATTAGCAGGTAATGTTTGTAATTGTTGCCAGGTATCTTGCAAAATTTGCATAGATTTATCTAGTGATTCAGCATGCAAAGTGGCATTTAATTTATTAATGGTAGCTCTGGTTACTAATGTAGAATCCTCAACTTGATTAGCAAATGATATGCTTTTTTTATAAGATTCTACAGCTTCTGGATAATATTCTAAAATTGCTAGTGCATTACCTTGGCTGTTTAAAGCACGTGCTAAAATACTTGGTTTTTTAGTCACTTCTGCATCAGCAAAACTTTCATCTGCTAGTGCTAATGCTTCTTCAGCATCTCCAATTGATAGCCAAGCATCACTCAGTTGACTAAGAGAAATTGCACTACGAGCCATATCATTAATTTGTTGAGAGAGCAATGTAGCTTCACCAAGTACATTGAAAACACTACTATGCATACCAATAGCTTGATAAGCTGCTGCTAATCTAGTTAAAATATCAATACGTTGTGAAGCACTTTCTTTATTATTAAGTTGTGAAAGATCGTTTTCCCAATGTTTAATAGCTTGTTGAAAATTACCATTGCGGTAAAAAACATCTCCAGTTTGAGATGCAATTGAAAAATTAGTACTAACTGTACATATAACATATATTACAAATGTGATTATAATTTTCATAACAACCTGCTCCTAAAAACTCCGCTTTGCAAAAAATAACAATACTCGCACTTCTTATTTCAACCATTATAGCATTATTTCAAAGTGGAATACAGCAGGATTTTGTGCAGAATATTTTTACAATTATTATAAATCAATTATTTATATAAATGTAATTGAGTATTTAAAACGCTATAAATAAGTATTTTCAAATTTTGAGGTACTGGGCTTGAATTATAATTACTGATAAAATATCCAGATGAAAGAAATGAGCTCAATCTACCAAGAATGTGAACATAATTTTTCAGAGACACAGGGAACATGGCAAGACACCTTAAGTAAAGTTGCAAGTGTGTTTCGTGTACGTAGCATGGGTCTAAGAGCAACAGTCGGGAAATGATGTGAAGCTTCTGATTCAGAAGGATAGACAGCAGTTATCATGGAATGTACAAGTAGATTTATAGTTGAGCAACGTTATGGTAAAAAAGATGAAATATAGCTTTACGTCGTAAAAACAACACCTTCCAATGATGAACAAATATGCTAAATCCAAAGAAGGGCTTCAACGTACTTTGGACGTTCATCAAATTATTTATAGCACACTGCCCTTTAGGTTCGGCAACTATTAATGAGTTTAATAATTTAAGTAACAGGATTTTGGGCAAATAACGGTAAGCTCATGCTTCTACCATACTTAGTATTTCATTCTTGACAAATAATAAATTTTTATATATCAACTTTAAATCATTTATTTTTGTAGAATCAAAATTTTGCGATATAAAATATTGATATTGACCAACATTTAACTTTTCTAAAATAACAAAATTCCAATTTCCACCTATTATGTAAGCACCTTTTATAAATTTCCAATCATTTAGCTCAACAGCACTTATAAGTTCGGCCAAAAGTTGTGGTCTTGGATTGCCATATTCTTCACTTCTTTTAAATTCTTGAATAAAAAAATAAGGTATTTTGCTTTGGAATAAGCCTTTGGAAACTACAAAATCTACAGTTCCATTTAAAATAAATTTATCAGTAGCATATTTCATTGGTAATTCATAAAATCCACGTATTTCTTCATTTTTTAACATAAAATTAATTTTATTAAGTAATGGGCTTATCAGGTATATTTTTAAATCTTCTTCATTATAATCATCTATTAAACCACTATTCTGCTCGATTAATTCTTGTAAATATACAACTATATCTGTAGTCAAACAAATATCATAATTAAACCAATTATCAAAAATATTTTTACTTAATTTTTTCTCAATATCAAATAATTTTCTTAAATCAACATCTCTAATTTTGCTGTACTGGTAAGTTGGAATTTGATTGTTATCTTTACCTTCCAAGATATTAAATTTTCTTTTTAATTCTTCTATCTCTTTTAATAATTTTAATTCAATTTCCGTATTCATATTTTAATTTTTTAACCTCTCTTACCATATTTTTTCGCAATCCATTGTTTGCTTAAATTTATAACGAACTAAATTTTCCGGTTAAGATTTTTCAATCTATCACCCATTATGTTATTTTAATGTATAACATCAACTGTATAACGCTCCACTGTAATTTTACTTGACCAATAATCAGGGGGCAAACCAGCCTTTTGTTTTAAAAATCGTAGAAATTCGCTAGGTTGGTTTAAAGAATCCCATACTGAAGGCAAAAATGTACCTTTATGCACTCCATCAGTTAAGATCAATCCATCTATTTTAGGACGTAATTGTTGAATCAGGTCTTCTTCAGAGTCAAAATCCATAAATTCTGGGATAGAAAGTAAAGAAATATAGATTTTCAACTTATGAAATTCATCTGGACGTACTTTTGCAAATCTTGGATCAGAAAAAGCAGCAGCATAAGCATGATAAGTCACATCTATTAGTAATGGACGAATTGGAATTAAAGTACCTATACAACCACGTAAATTTCCATTAATTTCTAATGTAACAAATGTTGCCGTTTGTTTGTGTAATTCTAAGGGATATTCGTCTAAATTAATTGCTATTGGTTTATTATTATTAAAACCATATTCTATAGACTGTTTAGCAACTTGTAATAATATTTGTTTATTTTCTTTAATTAAAGACATATGCTCCGTATCCAACAACTTGGTCTTTTGAACCTGCAGTATCTCCCGAATTACGCACATCTATTGTTTTAACTTGCATTTTTTTGATTTTGGCAATATGTAATAAACCATTAATTGGAATTCTACCACAGGCTTGTTCAGATTTAATTTTTTCTGGAGATAAAGTTTCAATAGCTTGAGTAGTTAACTTGTCTAATTTTTGAGCGATTTTATAATTATTATAATGACTTAAATCAGAACTTATAATAATTAAAGTTTCTTCATTACCCCAAAGTGTTTCTAATATTTCTCCAACTTGTTCTGGAGTAGCTTTACCAACAACTAAAGGTATGATACTAAACTGGTTTAATATTTTTTGTAAAAATGGTAGCTGTACTTCTAAGCTATGCTCATTAGCATGAGCCTGTTCCATAATGGAAATTTGAGGAAATTTAGCAATATTATAAATTGCTTGCCTATCCACAGGAACTTCTCCAAATGGAGTAGAGAAATTTTGGGCATTCGTTGTAGCTAAACCAAGTACTGGAATTTTATGAGAAGGGCCCAATAATACTACTCGTTTAATTTTATCACGTGCAGACTTAATTAAATTATAAGCACTGGCAGCTACTGCTCCTGAATAAATATAGCCAGCATGAGGAACAATAATAGCTTTAGGCACTTGGCTAGTAACTCTAACTGACTGTAAAAATTGGTCAATCATAGCACTCAGTTCATAAGTATTATCAGGATAAAATATGCCAGCTACGGCAGGTGGTCTATTGTTCATAATTTTCTGATAAATATAATTGAAAACACTTTCAATGCTAAATATATCTTAAGATAATATTTATTGCAAGATATCATCCTTTTTTACACTTTGTATAACATATTAGCCATCACTTGACATTTAGCTATATTATAGATATAATACAGTCCATCTCAATTAGGCTATGTAGCTCAGCCGGTTAGAGCGCAGCACTCATAACGCTGAGGTCGGTGGTTCAATTCCACCCATAGCCACCATCATATCTAAAATCAATATAAAACTTCCAATTAATGTTTAAGTTGCAAGGTTTTAATAACCTTACTAAAACTTTAAGTTTTAATATTTATGATGTATGTTACGCTAAAACTGACCAACAGCGTAAAGATTATATTGAATATATTGATGAAGCGTACAATGCTAAGCGGCTAACTCAAATGT